>JAFSHN010000051.1 GCA_017440275.1 Bacillota bacterium
CATAATGTAATATATCTGGATGTTTCTTACGAAGAAGTTCTCCTGGAGGTGAGGAACAGGATTCATCAGGGAGCACAGCTTCTTTCCCATCCTCTTTCGGGCAGCGTCAAGCCGGGAGAGACGCCGTACAAATCTGTATTGGTAAGCAAAACCAAAGGAAAAACAGATATAGAATCTCTGGAAATCATCGAAAAAGCCATTGAAACCTGCAGGAAATTTCCAATCAGATGGAAAGACTTCAAAGATGAAGTTATCGAAGATTTTAAATTAGTTGATTATACATTGATAAGCAGTGCTGTTGATTCGGCAGATGCTTAAGGCTGTTTTAAGGAGGTATACAGATGCGATTAGAAATGGGTCACATTTACATCAAGGACATTCAATTTGCGACAGAGTCTAAAATTGAAGACGGAGTCCTTTATGTATCTGAAGAAGCTTTGAAGGCAGTAGCCCTCGAAGATGAAAAACTGAAAAGCGTATCCTTTGACATCGCAAAGCCCGGAGAATCCGTAAGAATTACACCGGTGAAAGATGTCATTGAGCCGAGAGTAAAAGTAGAAGGCCGCGGAGGAATTTTCCCGGGAGTAATAGCAAAGGTTGACACTGTAGGCAGTGGCAAGACTTATGCTCTCAAAGGAATGGCAGTTGTAACTGCCGGCAAGATTGTGGGATTCCAGGAAGGCATCATTGATATGACAGGTCCTGGTGCTGATTATACACCTTTTTCAAAGACCTTGAATCTGGTTATGGTGGCTGAACCTGTTGAAGATATCAAGCCCCACGACTATGAAGCTGCAGTGAGATTTGCAGGTTTCAGAGTGGCCGTTTATCTGGGTGAACTGGCCCGCAATTTGCAGCCTGACGAAGTTAAGGTTTACGAAACTCTCACCATCAAAGAAGGAATTCTCAAGTATCCTGACCTTCCGAGAGTTGCCTATGTACAGATGCTGCAGAGCCAGGGACTTTTGCACGACACATACGTTTATGGCGTGGATGCAAAGAAAATCGTACCGACTATTATGAGCCCTACAGAAATCATGGACGGTGCCATTGTTTCCGGAAACTGTGTTTCCGCCTGCGACAAGAATCCAACTTACGTTCACCAGAACAACCCTGTGATTGAGGACCTTTTTGCAGAACACGGCAAAACTCTCAACTTCGTGTGCCAGATTATAACCAATGAAAATGTTTATCTTGCTGACAAGATGCGTTCATCAGACTGGACTGCGAAAATTTGCAAGATGCTGGATCTTGACGGTGTAATCGTTTCTCAGGAAGGTTTCGGCAATCCGGATACCGACTTGATTATGAATTGCAAGAAGATTGAAGCTGAAGGCGTAAAAACCGTCATCATCACTGATGAATACGCGGGCCGTGACGGTAAGTCCCAGTCTCTGGCCGATGCGGACGCAGCAGCAGACGCAGTTGTAACCGGCGGCAATGCCAACCAGGTTGTGATTTTACCACCAATGGACAAAGTCATCGGAACATTGGCCTATGTTAATAAAATTGCCGGTGCCAGTGAAGAAACCCTTCGCGCCGACGGAAGCCTGGAAGTTGAAATTCAGGTAATCACCGGGGCAACCAACGAAACCGGCTTTGGATATCTGAGCGCAAGATAGGAGGCAGGAAAATGATTAAAGTAGTACATTATATCAATCAGTTCTTTGCCAACATCGGAGGCGAAGAAAAGGCGGATTACCCTGTGGAGCTCCGCAAAGGAGAAGTAGTAGGTCCGGGTATGGCACTGATGCAGGCCTTCGGCGGCGAAGCCGAAATCATAGGTACCATCGTTTGCGGTGATTCCTACTTCAATGAAAATATCGAAAAAACTAAAAATGAAATACTGGAAATGGTCAAAGAAATGGCTCCTGATGTATTTATTGCCGGCCCAGCTTTCAATGCAGGCCGTTACGGCGTAGCCTGCGGTACACTGGCAGCAGCAGTCAAGGAAGAACTGGAAATACCTGCGGTAACCGGTATGTATGTTGAAAATCCGGGTGCGGATATGTTCAAGACTAAGGTCTATATGATTTCTACAAAGAACAGTGCAGCCGGTATGAGAGATGCAGTTAAGAAGATTGCTCCTCTGGCCCTGAAGCTGGCAAAAGGTGAAACCATAGGTGCTTCCGTTCAGGAAGGCTATATGCCAAACGGAGTGCGTGTTAATTTCTTCGAAGAAAAGCGCGGCTCCAAGCGTGCTGTTGAAATGCTGGTAAAGAAACTTTCCGGCAAGCCTTTTGAAACAGAGTTTGCAATGCCTGACTTTGACAGGGTAGAGCCTAATCCTGCAGTCAAAGATCTTGCTAATACAAAGGTGGCGCTTGTAACCTCCGGAGGAATCGTACCAAAGGGTAACCCTGACCACATTGAAAGCTCCAGTGCTTCCCACTACGGCGAATACGATATCGACGGTGTGTTTGACCTGACTTCTGAAACTTACGAAACTGCTCACGGTGGCTACGACCCTGTATATGCCAACGACGACTCTGACAGAGTTCTTCCTGTAGACGTCCTTCGCGATATGGAAAAGGAAGGTATCATCGGCAAGCTGCATAATAAGTTTTATACTACCACCGGAAACGGCACTGCTGTAGCATCTGCTAAGGCCTTTGCTGCTGAGTTTTCACAAAAACTTGTAGAGGACGGTGTAGGAGCCGTAATTCTCACTTCTACCTGAGGCACCTGCACACGTTGCGGAGCAACAATGGTAAAAGAAATAGAAAGAGCCGGAATCCCTGTAGTACACGTTTGCACTGTAACACCTATTTCTATGACAGTAGGTGCCAACCGAATCGTTCCTGCAGTGGCAATCCCACATCCTCTCGGCAATCCTGCTCTTGAAGCCGGCGAAGAAAAAGCCCTACGCCGCAAACTGGTTGAAAAGGCTCTTGGCGCTTTAACAACAGAAGTGGACGGACAGACAATATTCGAATAACAAAAATCAAAAACCCTGCCAACCGGTAGGGTTTTGTGGTATAATATGCTCAGTTGAAATGATAGCAAACCTAAAGGGTGTATAAATAGGAGGAAATAAAAATGACTAAAATTGCAATCAACGGATTCGGAAGAATCGGCAGACTTGCTTTCAGACAGATTTTTGCAGACGAAACAATGGAAGTTGTAGCAATCAACGACCTGACAGATCCTGAAATGCTGGCACATCTGCTTAAGTATGACAGTGTGCAGGGCAAGTATCAGGGACACACTGTGAGATGGGACGAAAAGTCCATCACAGTAGACGACAAGACTATTCCTGTATATGCAGAAGCTGATGCAGCTAAGCTGCCTTGGAAGGAACTGGGCGTAGACATAGTTCTTGAATGTACAGGTTTCTACACTAAAAAGGCCAAGGCTCAGGCTCATATCGATGCGGGCGCAAAGAAAGTCGTTATTTCTGCTCCTGCAGGCGAAGACCTGAAGACAATTGTTTACGGAACCAACCACGAAACACTGACTGCAGATGACCACATCATTTCCGCAGCTTCATGTACAACAAATTGTCTGGCACCTATGGCAAAGGCTCTCAACGACTACCGTGAAGTTCGTACAGGTTTTATGACAACAATCCACGCATATACCGGTGACCAGATGATCCTCGACGGACCTCACAGAAAGGGTGACCTGAGAAGAGCAAGAGCCGGAGCTATCAATATTGTTCCAAACAGTACAGGTGCAGCAAAGGCCATCGGCCTTGTAATTCCTGAACTGGACGGCAAACTCATCGGTTCCGCTCAGAGAGTTCCTGTTCCATCAGGCTCCATTACAATTCTGGACGCTACACTGAAGGACGAAACAGATACTGTAAGCGTAGAAGGAATCAACGAAGCTATGAAGGCTGCTTCCAATGAATCCTTTGGATATACTGAAGAAGAACTGGTTTCCAGCGACATCATCGGTATGGAATACGGTTCACTCTTCGACGCAACACAAACTCTTGCGCAGAGATGCGGAACAAACATTTATGAAGTAAGAGTAGTTGCATGGTACGACAACGAAAACAGCTACGTATCTCAGATGGTAAGAACTATGAGATATATGAGACAATTCGTATAAGATTAGGACTTGATTAGGCAATTCCGGGTGGATTGCCTAATTTTTTTCTTTTTTGGTGGACGATTAGGCGTTTTTTGATATGGGTTGCCTAAAATTTTGAGAAGAAGTCACTTTATTAGGCAAGCTTGGTGTATGTTGTCTAATAATTACTTTTGAAGGATATTTTTTAGGCAGAACAGTAGTAACAAATGATAGAACCTGCCTAAAATAATTAGGATACAAGGCAGTTTTAGGCACCGTGCCTAAATATCATCAATTTTAAGAAATTTTTAGGCCACGGACCGGACAAACTGCCTAATTTTTGTCTCATTAAGAAATAAATTAGGTTTTTCCTTAAAAAAACATGACCCAAGCAGTTGGGTCATCTTTTTTATAAGTATTTCTTCGGAAATTCGAATCTCGCTGTTTTCAGTGGATTTACAATCTGGCAGACTTTCAAGTCGCCTGCAAGCCCCAGCAGCATAGTAGCTTCAGGAAGAGGCAGTTCTAAAGTTTTTGCCAGATAAGATGCCATTTCTTTGACAGCCATTTCGGAGGCTTCATCAAGAGTAGGCGCGCTGGTGATAACTGAAATAAAATCTTCCGTTTCAACCATCGGCCACTGGCTCATCTGGCCTTTAATTACTTCAACCAGAACCTCGATTTTTGCACCGATTTCGATGCCGGTGCCGCCGGTTTCACCGTCGCCCATAAGGGCATGAACATCGCCCATGGCAAGGAGGGCTCCTTCGACCTGCACGGGAAGATAAACTATTGAGCCTTCGCCGATTATTTTGGCATCCATATTGGCACCATGTTTTCCCGGGGTGATGGTTGGAACAGGGTCGTCCGATGGAGCAACACCGATAACTCCAATCATTTTTTTCAAAGGGAGTCTGCGGCCAGCCAAAACTACTGAATTATTTTCAATGGCGAGCTGGTGCCAATGAAGTCCCTCAATCTGATGTTTCATAAATCCGCTGACTTTGACAACGCCGCTTGGCGCAAGGTCAATTGATTTAATTGTAACTTTAAGGGTATCTCCCGGATGAGCGCCTTCAATGAAGAGAGGGCCTGTAGCCGGATTGATTTTGTCAGGCTCACAGATGTCCGGAGTTAAATCGCCGTAGCAACTGAGAGTTTTGAATGTATATGATGCCGGTGCCGCCACGCGGAAAGCCGGCTCGTTGTCTTTTGAAAAATCGTAAATGTATTTCATTGCAAATCTCCTTTAGCCAAGGAAAAGTACTACCAGCAGGTTGGCGCCCAGGAAAAAGGCGTTGGCTGCGGTGAACATTCCCATGTATTTCATTTTTTCAGTAGGGCATTCTTTCGCCACGTATTTGTAGGAGATAAGGCTGGCCATAGAAGCGATAAGGGTGCCCAGGCCTCCCAGGTTGCTTCCTACGATGAGCATTTTCCAACTATGTGTAAAACCTGTCAGAAGAAGAACTGCAGGCACATTGCTGATAACCTGACTGATTCCGATGGTTGCCAGGAGCTCGTTGCCTGAAAGCAGAGAGGCAATAGCATCGGAAAGAATCGGCATGTGCTGGATGTTTCCAACGAAGATAAAGAAGCCGATAAATGTGAACAGGAGAGAGTAATCCACCTGACCTAAAATTTGTCTGTCGCGTACCAGCACGAGGGCAACTACGATAAGAGCAACCAGGCAAACTGAGATTATGCGGCTCAGTGATGCCAGGCAAAGTGCAAACATCAGACCGTAGAAGAGAATCATCTTCTTGTCGGCAGGCTTTTGTTCATCTTCAGACATTTCTGCAGTAAGAGTCTTATTTTTCTTGAGAACGATGAATGCACCAAGAAGCAGGAAGGAAACTACTGCATAAGGCAGTGTAATTGCCAGGAACTGTGCTGCGGAGTAACCGGACTGGAAATACAAGTAAATGTTTTGAGGGTTTCCGATTGGAGTAACCATGCTGCCCAGGTTTGCTGCGATAGTCTGGAAAACTACCACAGGGAGAATTTTATCTTTCATACCGGCCATTTTCATAGTTTCAATGGCAAAAGGCACGAAGGTTATAAGTGCTACGTCGTTGGTAATCAGCATTGCAGAAAAGAAGCAAGCCATAACCATAACAGCTTCAACGGCGCGCTCGGATTTTACTTTTGAAAGGAGCATATGGCCCATGGTACTGAAAAGCCCTAGAGATTTGAATCCTGCCATAACGATCATCAGGGCGAGGAGCAGAGCCAGGGTATCCCAATCAATATAATTTAAATATTCAAGACCAGGCAACACAAAAAAAGATGATGCGATTGCCAAAATCCATGCTATAATAAGAACGGTTTCTTGTTGTAAATAATGTTTGATTTTCAAAGCCATTTGTTAATCTCCTTTTTGCACACAAAACGCATATATTATAACATATTTTGCTTAGGAGTTCCAGTATGAAAATAATACTTAATATAGAATATTCCTGCATTCACGGCACCTACTGGATGTTTTACGGAGTTGTCTGCAGTTTTGCATCAGTGTTTTTGCTAGACAGAGGCTACAGTAATTCAGATATAGGCATTATTTTGGCGGTGGCCAATGTTCTGGCCGTGTTTATGCAGCCGATTCTTGCAGATTTGGCAGACCGTTCCAAGCGCATATCGTTAATAGGCGTTACAGAGGTAATTACAATAATTCTGGCTGTGCTGATGGCAGCTACATTTATCTTAAACAGAGCCTCAATAGCGCTGTCGGTGGTGTTTGTCATGATGGTGGCATGGATTACGGCCTTGCAGCCGCTATTCAACTCATTGTGCTTCAAACTCTCAGAATGCGGCCACGAAGTAAGCTTCGGTATCCCAAGAAGTATGGGGTCGCTGTTTTATGCAGTTCTCGTAGCATTCCTCGGAACTCTGGTAGAAAAACACGGAATTATTGTGTTGCAGCTTTCCGGTGAAATGATTCTGGCGGCGCTCCTCTTTACGTTGTGGCTCACGAGCAGACATTTCAATAAGGCAGGCGGATCAAAGGTGGCGGAAGCTAAAGGGGAAACTCTTGAAGAGGAAATCAATCTTATTGATTTCGTCAAGAGAAACCGTCTTTTCGTTATTGCCAATATTGCTATCGCGGGAATTTTCTTCAGTAATGCGATTTTCAACAATTATATGCTTCAGATTGTAGAAAGCGTTGGCGGCGACAGCGAGGATATGGGACATATTTTCTCCGTTATGGCTTTTCTGGAAATCCCACCTATGTTCCTATTTGACAAAATTAGAAAACATTTCAGAATTCAGACGCTTCTCAAATTCTCCGCGGTGTGCTTTGCAGTAAAGACCGCCTGGGTATTTTTCTCCGGTAGCGTAGGAATGCTGATCGTGGCCCAGTTCTTCCAGTTAACAGCTTTCGGAGTCTTCATTCCGGCCATTGTTATCTTCATTGACGAAATTATGGACAGGGGCGAAGCAGTAAAAGGACAAGCGCTTTACACAATTGTGGTTACAGTTTCTACCGTATTTGCCAGCCTGGCAGGGGGCTTTATTCTGGACATTGCAGGTCCAAAGATAATGGTTCTTGTGGCACTTGTCATCACAGGTCTTGGAACTGTAGTTTTCGCTGGAATTATCGATAAAATTAAGAATAAGAAAATTATCACCTCATAGAATTTTATGAGGTGATTTTTTATGGAAAAGAAGATTTTGATTGTATTTTTTATAATTGTAGTGCTGGTTATCGGAATGTTAGGGATGCTTTTCAATATGCCGGTGTCGCCGGCAGAACCAGGCGATACCATTCCTACGGCAGCACCGACGGACTGGGGACTCTCTTTTCAGACTGAAGGAGCAGCTCCTGTCGGAAATGCTACGGCAGAGTATTTGAAAGACTATGGAGCATATTATCTGGCCGGCGACAACCGCATTTATCTGACTTTTGATTCGGGCTACGAAAATGGTTATACAGAAAAGATTTTAGACGTATTGAAGGAAGAAAAAGTGCCGGCAGCATTTTTCCTGGTGGGCAATTACATAGAAGAAAACCCTGAATTAGTCAAGCGCATGGAGGCGGAAGGGCACATAGTCGGCAATCATACCATGACCCATCCTGATATGAGCGCCATCGAGGGGCAGGAAGCTTTTGAGCGAGAAATCTGCGGCCTTGAGGATTGTTACAAGGAGGTCACAGGCAAGGAAATGAAAAAGTTTTATCGTCCGCCACAGGGCAAGTACAGCGAGGCCAATCTGGAAATGGCGCAGAAACTGGGATACAAGACAATTTTCTGGAGTCTGGCTTATGTGGACTGGTACGAAAACGACCAGCCTACCCGCGAAGATGCTCTGAACACTTTGAACAGCCGCATTCATCCGGGAGCCATCGTGCTTCTTCACAGCACATCAAAGACCAACAGCGAGATTTTAAAGGAACTGATTCAGGGGTGGAAGAAGATGGGCTTTGAGTTTGGCAGCATTGAAGAACTGAAGTAAATATTGTATAATATTTACAAGTGAGGTATACGGATGAAGAAGATATTATTAAGTGTATTATTGATATTGATCATCGCCGTAACGGGCTGCGGAGTCGGCCTTAATTACGGCGATGCCTATATAGACGCTGCGGATGTGCCTGTTTACAATGGTCAGCGATATGTGAAACTGGGCCAGCCTGCCTTTACAGAGGAGGATTTTGAGAGAGGCGACTTTGAAGAATACAGTCCGCTTGATAGCTTGGGACGCTGTGGACAAGCCTTTGCCCTGATTACGCCTGAGACCATGCCGACAGAAGAAAGAGAAAGTATTAGTGAAATCAAGCCAAGCGGTTGGCACACGGTTCGCTACGATGATCTCATAGATGATAAGTATCTATATAACAGAAGCCATTTGATTGCCTTCTCTTTGGCGGGAGAAAATGCCAACGAAGAAAATCTCATTACGGGGACGCAGCATTTTAATCAGGAACTGATGCTTCCATGGGAAGAAAAGGTGTTTTTCTATGTGCGCCGTACAGGAAACAGCGTCCTTTACAGGGTTACACCGATTTTTGAAGGCAACAATCTGATTGCCACAGGTGTGCAGATGGAGGCCTTTTCAGTTGAAGACGATGGCCGCGGTGTGTGTTTTAATGTATTCGTTCACAACGTACAGCCGGGTATAGAACTGGATTACGCCACCGGTGACAGTTGGCGCGCAGATGGATATAGCGAAGGAGACACTGAAGGAGAATATATTCTTAACACCAACAGTAAGAAATTCCACTATCCTCACTGCGATGGAGCGGCAGAAATATCAGCACATAACCGCGACGAATACGAAGGCAGCCGTAAAAAACTCATAGATAAAGGTTACGAGCCTTGCGGCAGATGTAACCCTTAGAGAGGTATTTATGAACAAAAATGATCTTAAAAAGGCCTTTGTGGCTTCGATACCGGTAATGACCGGATATATTTCCCTGGGCATTGGCTTTGGGATTCTTTTAGAGTCCAAAGGCTACGGACCTGCCTGGGCGTTTTTAATGAGTTTTGCGGTCTATGCAGGCTCTCTTCAGTATGTTCTGGTGGATATGATGGCCGGGGGCGTTTCGCTGGTGACAACTGCCCTTACAAGCCTGATGGTTAATGCCAGACACCTATTTTACGGCATTTCCGTTATAGATAAGTACAAGGGTGCCGGCTGGAAAAAGCCTTATATGATTTTCGGACTCACAGACGAGACTTACTCTCTGGTTTTCAGCGACGAAGCAGCACGAGGAGTAAAGGACAAGCACGGTTTCTATTTCGTGCTGACACTGATGAACCAGTGCTATTGGGTAGCAGGCTCCGTCATCGGCGGCGCCGTAGGAACTATGATAACCTTTGATACTACAGGAATCGACTTTGCTTTGACAGCATTATTTATAACTATTTTTGTCGATCAGTGGCGCGCTACCAAGAACCATGGACCTGCACTCATCGGTGTGGGTGCATCTGTGCTGTGTCTGGTGATTTTCGGCAGCGGAAACTTCCTGATTCCTGCCATGATTTGTATAACTTGCTGTCTTCTGGCTATGAAGAACCGCTGGGATGGCAGTAGAGAGGAGGTACGCTGATGGACACACAAGCTTTGTTAATCGTACTGGTTGCGGCGGGAGTGACTGTGCTTCTGCGTTTTCTGCCTTTCTTTGTGTTTGGCGGCGGCAAAGAAACACCTGAACTTATAAGCTACCTCGGCCGCGTACTGCCTTTTGCCATTATGGGTATGCTGGTGGTCTTTTGCCTCAAAAACGTGTCCGTGGTGGCTGCTCCTTACGGTGCACCTGAGGCCATTGCATGTTTGGTGACCGTGGCAATCCACTTGTGGCGTAAGAACACTCTTTTGAGCATTGTGACCGGCACCGTTTGCTACATGATGTTGGTGCAGATGGTATTTTAGTGCACTTGTTACCATGGTGTACTTGTTACCTTGGTGCACTTATTACCAAGGTGCACTTGTTATTCGTGAACTATCCCAAATGCTGTGAAAAACACGGAATTGGGATAGTTTTTGAGGTTTTGGACGTGAAATTATCCTGAAATAAGAAAAAATTCAAGAAAAAGGGTAGTTTTGGCTTAAAAGAGAGGCACTTCGACGAAAAATTATCCCAAAAGAAAGAAAAAATTGGAATTCAGGACAGCTTTTGCAGTTTCCTGGGCAAAACTATCCCAAAATGAGCAAAAAATAAAAAATAGGATAATTTCGTTCTCTCAAAAATGAATAAAGGCTATAAAAAGGGTCTTCTCAAATTTGGTCAACGCCTTTAAAATGAAATTGACCGAAGGGGTCAACGGAGGTGCGCCGATGAACGAAAAGTTTTTTACATTGCCGGAGGAGAAAAGGCAGTCCATAATCAACGCTGGCTATAGAGTGTTCTCGCAAAACACCTACAAGAAGAGTCCCGTAGCTGAGGTGGCATCAGAAGCAGGAATCAGCAAGTCGCTGCTTTTCCACTACTTTAAGAATAAGAAAGAACTCTATCTTTTCCTGTGGGAAAACTGTGCCCAAATTACCATCGAGTATATGACGGAGTACGGTTGCTATGATAAGGAGGACTTCTTCGAAATGCTTTACAGCGGTATGCGGGCCAAAATCCGTATTATGGAGAAATACCCCTATATGGGCGAGTTTACTATCAAAGCATTTTATGAAGAGGACCCGGAAGTTCGCGACGACATCCGCAAAAGCTATGTGAAGTACAAGAGTTTTAAAGCCGACGGGGCACTGAACAGGCTGAATCCTGACAAGTTTGTGCCGGGGCTTGACCTTGAAATGATGCACAGAGAAATCTATATGGCGGCGGAGGGCTACCTATGGGAAATGATGCAAAAACTGCCTATAGACGTTGAAAAAATGGAATCTGATTTTACCCGGATGATTGAATTCTGGAAAAGCATATATCTTAAAAAAGAGGATTAACTATGAAAGCAATTGAAACCAAGGGCCTGACCAAGTTTTACGGGAAGGCGAGAGGAATTATAGATGTGAATCTGGAAGTGGCAGAGGGCGAATTCTTTGGGTTTATTGGACCTAACGGGGCAGGCAAGTCAACCACAATAAGAACCCTTCTGGGGCTCATCAATGCCACCGAGGGCAGTGCTAACGTCCTGGGACTTGATATCAACGGCGACAAGACCAAGCCATTGGCCAAAGTGGGTTACCTGCCAAGCGAAGCGGTTTTTTACCGCGGCATGAAGGTGAGAGAAGTGCTGAAGTTTTCGGCCGGTCTGCGCGGCCTTGACTGCCGCAAAGAAGCTGAGGCTCTCTGTGAGAGACTGGAACTTGATATGAGCCGCAAGGTGGATGAGCTTTCTTTCGGCAACCGCAAGAAGGTGGCCATTGTGTGTGCTATGCAGCACAAGCCTGACCTTTATATTCTCGATGAGCCAACCAGCGGACTTGATCCCCTGATGCAAAGAGAATTTTTTGAGATTCTCAAAGAAAAAAATGAGGAAGGAGCGACAGTTTTCCTGTCCAGCCACGTCCTTTCTGAAATACAAAAGAACTGCAGCCGCGCGGCAATTATTCGCGAAGGACGTATTGTGGCAGAAGGCAGCGTGGAGGAACTGGCAGCATCTGCTGCAAAGCGCGTTGTCATCGGCGGCAAAGTGGACCTGGCGGGTCTTGAAGGCATCCGCGATTTGTCAGCTACAGATGAGGGAGCGACTTTCCTTTATACGGGCAAGGCAGATAAGCTAATCAAGCATCTGGCGGCCTTTGATGTGGCAGACCTTTCAATCGCAGAGCCTGATCTTGAAGAAATATTCATGCACTACTATCAGGGAGGTGAGGCGTAATGACACTGTATTTGCACGAATTGAGACAAAACAGAATCAGCCTGGCGGTCTGGACGGCGGCCATCGCCTTATTTATGGTAGCATGCGTTGTAATATATCCGGAAATGGAAACTGACATGGAAGAAATGGGTGAAATGTTTGCTTCTATGGGCAGCTTCACGGCGGCCTTCGGTATGGACCGCCTCAACTTCGGAACACTAATGGGCTATTATGCCATCGAGTGCGGTAACGTAATCGGCATCGGTGGGGCTTTTTTTGCGGCGCTGACCGGCATCGCAGCCCTCGCAAAAGAAGAAAAAGACCACACTGCTGAATTTCTTCTGACTCACCCCGTGAGCCGCACCAAGATTATCAGCGCAAAACTGGCAGCAGTTATGACACAGGTAATTGTGCTCAATGCAGTAGTACTGGCAGCATCAGCCGGCTCCATCGTGCTCATGGATCTTGACGCAGAGTGGAAGAACATCCTTCTGATGCACTTGGCATACTTTCTGCTTCAGATTGAACTTGCAGGCGTCTGCTTTGGACTTTCTGCCTTCATACGCGGAGGTTCCTTAGGTGCAGGCCTGGGATTTGCACTGGTGCTCTATTTTATGAATCTGATTAAGAACATTACCGACGAGGCTGAATTCCTTAAATATGTGACTCCGTTTGCATACTGCGATGGTGCTGATATCGTGGATGCAGGATCCCTGGACGGCATGCTGGTGGGGCTTGGAATGGGCTATATGACTGTGGCTCTGGCGATAGGATTCTGGTGGTACAGAAGGAAGGATATTGCTTAGGGTGAAAAGGCCGAAATCGAGAAAAAACTGCTAATTTACATTTAAAAACCTATTTTAAACATTTTGATTTTTTGTCCTTGCATAAGAAAACGGCGTGTTTTATAATGCAGTCAACATATCGAAAGGGGTGGAACGAATGAGGTTATATAAAAACGAAAAGGATACAACACAACAGAATCTTTTGTTTGAAGAAATCGAAAAAGGTCTTGCAGACTTTGAAAACGGCAATGTTGTTCGCCACGAAGATACGATGAATCTTCTAAGGGAGGCAATAGAAGCCTATGAGATATCAGATAATTGAAACTAAACAAGCCAGAGAAGATATAAAGAATGTGGTTACATATATTTTGGATACTTATGGCAGCAAAACAGGAGCAATAAACTTTTTAAATGAGTATGATAAATCTGTGAACTTCATAGAAAAGTTCCCGAAGTTTTTTAAATCAATTGGAAGGAAATACAAAGATAACGATATTCGTGTGAAATACTTTAGAAACCATTGTATTGTTTTTCTTATAGATGAAAAGAAACGACAGATTGTTATCTTAAGAGTATTTAGTGTGAAGATGGACAGAGACACAGCGATATCTAAGATAAATGTACTTTAATAAGTGATTAGCGGGGAAAATCCCCGCTATTTTATTGCAATCAAGCTTCCCAAATCTCACCATCATTAAGAATCACAACCTTTCGCTGAGGGCAAAGAGCCTTCAAAGCATCGGGGTTGTCGCTGTGAATTGGGATTACTGTATCAGGATCCGCCAGGTCTATGACTTTGAGCAAGTCGCTGGCAGAAGCGTGGCCGCTGGTGTGCAGAGTTGCCCAGGTAGGCACAAGACCCAGAAATTCCGGCAAAGTGCTGCCGGGACGAGTTCTGTAGCCCTCCCACATGGAGTAGAGGATAATGCTCTTCGCAGGGTCAAACTCCTTGATGATCTGACGGAACTTGCTATTGTCTCTTACCATCATCAAAAATCCCCTTCTTACAAAATCCTCCAGCTTGTTAGAACCGTAGACAGTTTTTTTAATATGGCGGTAAAGAGGCGAATAGGAGCCGTAGTGTTTTTCCACTAGTTCAAGGAGATTGGCCTGATAACCGTCGCAGATAAAGTATTTGCCGCGAGGAACGGCTTTTGAAAGGCCGCAGATGCGCTCAAGATTGGTTGAGGCACAAAGCACAAAGACGTATTCGTATTTGTCCATATAGTCTCTTGCCATACGCTGTAGCCGGCCTTCGGTTACAGGAACTTCAGCAGAACGAGAAAGGGCAGTGCCTTCGGTGATGATCAGGTCTACTTTGCCCACCAGTTTGGTGATGATTTTTGGCATTGCCTTGCTGCGAAATCCGTGAAGCCTGAAGTCACCCGTATGAAGAATCCTTTTTCCATCGGCTTCTATGAGAAACATGTAGCTATCAAGGGCCGAGTGATCTATAGCAAAGGGTGTCACCTGGATGTCGCCTATAAAAAAGGATTTTCCCGGGGCAAAGCACTTGGCAGAGCTTAGACGGTCAGCTAAATGGCGATTATCCCTGACAGTGCAGAGGGCGATTTCCTTTGAAAAGGCACCCATGTATATGGGTGTCAGGGGCATAAGCGCAGTAAGCTGGCCTATGTGGTCGCCGTGATTATGGGTAATTAAAACTCCATCGATAGTCTCGGGAGACGGAATCGAAAGAGGAGCCGGAACAAAATCTTCATCAAGGCCCAGTTCTTCGCCCATATCGATGAGAACTCTGGTAGAAGCGGTTCTGATTTCAGTTGCAACACCGCCGATTTGATGAGTACCGCGATGAATTATAACTTGCATATCTTGTATTCCTTCGGACCTGCTTTTTCAAAACGAAAAACAGTAATGTCCGCTTTCTCAATGAGCTTTTTAACAGCAGGGGTCATATGAGCATACTCCTCAGCCTGCTTTGTATCTTCGAAAAAGGCGATTGCCTTCTTATATTTGCCCGGTTCGTAGCCAAGAGTATAGGTCATGATTTCAGAAATCATGCGTAAAATAGATTCTTGATTACCGGGATCCTGAGGATCAAATTCGTCCTTAGGAGGCTTCACCTCTGTAGCATAAAGCACCTCGTCACCTGCGATAACCAGGTCAATTTCTCCGATGCCGCTGCCATAATAGCAGGCAGGAACCTCATAGTCAGCGATGGTATATGTGCCGGAAATGCGATAGCGGTTTGGAAAACTGCATTTGCCGCACTTTTTCGCGTGGCCTGAGTTGAAATAATAGAGGCACTTGCAAATACGCTTTTCTGTAAAATTGCGTTTAGCAAGGGCCAGCCCATTGCAGCGGTCGTGCTGCCCATCTTGAAAGTTCCCTTTGTCCGCATAAAGTTCAGGCTCCGCTGTCCCAAGCAAAAGAACCTTGAGAGCCTCTTCGCCTTCATCTATGGCAGTACAAAGCTCATCTGCAAGTTTGTCGTAATCTGAAAGAGTGATGCGCTCCTTAAATAAATGTGTGTTTCTCTTGGTCGTCATAAGCCCACCTCCGTTTATATCAACATTATATCACAGGCCAAAGTCTGTACAAATAAAAAGTCGCCCCGGACTTTTCCGGAGCGGCAGGCGCTGGGTTAGTACATCATGTGTGCGATTCCCATAACAGGCGCAAATACTAAAAATGTAACTGAGAACTGAATCAAAACTTCTTTAAACTTCTTCATAATGTGCCTCCTTCGTTTATCGGTAATATCCCTTTTGTTGATTTGATTATACGGAAAGCATTGTCCTAAAATACGGACTCATCTTATCTGTTTTGGTAAATATTTCTTGTTACTCTATATTACCCGGGAAAATGAAAGTCTAACAAGATATATGGATATTTTTTGAAAACATGAGAGAAAAACGCTAGATGTAGTAAAAATAGTCTTGCGATAGAAGAAAGAAACTACAGACCGTATTTTCGGACTTGTCATATGTTATCCTTTAATCACAAAAGGGATAGACAATTCGATAAATACACACCGACGAAAATAGTTTTCTTTTTTCCTTTACTTTCTTATTTGTTATGTTTGTTTAACCTTCTTTTCAATAATCGTCGGTGAAGAGATAGGCAGCAGGGGCGCGGGGCGTCCCTGCTGTTTTGGGATATTGTGGTACAGTTTCATAAATGGTAAAATATAACTGAAATAATTATTGTGAGGTGTATTATGTCAATTGCAGTAGATATTATCAGATGTGGTAGTGAATATGTTGTGAAACATACAAGAGGAATTATTGTTGTTGTAACTACGTCCGCGAGCACAGCTTTAGTTACTCGTGTTATTACTAAAAAGGAAGACCATAAGATTCTTTTGCGCGAGAAAGCCTCATCATATAAAGCTGGAATCCGTAAAGGTAGGGTTTTAAATAAAAGGATTAGTCAAATAATGCTAGCTAACATTACTTTAGCTCATATCGCAGTCGCATATTATATGGCTAGAATTGATGGCAGCATATCAAAGGACGAAAAAAGGTTATTAGATGCTGAGGTTAAACGACTTATTCAAGAAGGTAGCTTTAATGACTCTTTTATCATTGAGGTTAAAAAAATCAAAGCAGATAAAAAAATGGACTTTATTAAAGTCAGAGAATATTTGGATAAGATAGATGTTGAAGCGGTTGAGAAACTATTGGATGTTGCATATTCTATAGCTGATGTAAACGGGGAAATAACAGTTTCTGAGACAAAAGCACTTAACTTATTAGGAAATTATGTTTTAGAAAAAGAAAACGCAATAGATGATGATGCAGTTAGCAGAGAAGATGTAGTATTCGAAGAAGAAGTTGAAAAAGCAGTCAATGAATATACTTTGCGTATGAAGTTGCTAGACAGCACCTTTGAACAACGAGTAAAGTTAAATAAAAAAGAAGTTTCACTTTTGATGTTTGCAACATGTCTGCATTGTCTACGAATATATGGAGTAAATTATTTTACTGAAATTGAACAAGCCACTAAAGGAAAGAAAGAGAAGTTCTTACATAAGCAGCAAGAAAAAATATTAGAGGGGTTTGGCAGAGCAAAACTTGAGAATCCCAAACATTACTATGCACCTATTAACCAAATAGTATTTGGAAGAGGTGTACCTTATGATGCTACAAACTATGTTGATAAATCATTGAAACTATTTAAAGGGGCTAATCATAGGTTTTCTACATTGGGACATGATCCTGTTTTAGGGATTATTGTTGGTACTGCAAACATCATGACTAATACAATCACTATAAAAAGCGATAAAGCAATGGTTCCAATTACCTATCATGTAGAATATGATATGGATTTAAAAAATCCAAAAATAACTACTTTGGCTGATTTTACGGTGGTTATCAGCAAAATTATAGAAAGAACTGAAGAAAATGTAGAACCGTTGATTGCAGCATTAATTAAACAATTGATGCATATCGCAACAGATCTTTATACTCCGACAGGAATACAACTACCTGGTTCCGGCTTAGTGATGTCAAAGAAAAATGTTGAACTATTGACAAGTTATGTAAGTACAGGAGATTTAATAAAGCTACAAACCTCGTCTGCAATTGAACATCTGATTGATAAGATTATCAGCATTATTCACGGTTGCATTTTGCTAGAAAAAGGTAAAGGAATAGAATCAAAAATTAATCAAGTAAAGTGCAGAAAGATTATTACATATGCAAAAGCAATTTCGTCCGGTAGCAATTTAATTGAGAAGATGATAACTCAACAATACAAAGGATTGGATATTAATGGACTATTTTCGCTTCTTGTTGGATTGTTTTCAGACAATAGATTCTTGTATGATGTTAAATATGATTTTATAAGGAATGGTTTGGGGGAAGAGTAGGATATTGCTTAAATAATCTTCAGTAAAGAGGCGAAGGCGACGTAATATGGACAAGATAAATTCTGAACAACGCAGTAAAAATATGGCTGCTATACACTCAAAGAATACAAAGCCGGAAGTGTTTTTTAGAAAGCTACTTTTTAATAAAGGTTACAGATATAGTATCTCTAATAAAAAATTACCTGGTAAACCTGATATGAATTTAAGAAAATATAATACTGCAATTTATATTCACGGCTGTTTCTGGCATAGACATGGATGTTCTCTGGCTTCAGAACATAAAAACAATGTTGAATTCTGGAATAAGAAGTTTGAGGCGGAAGTTAAAACTACAAAACATGTAGAATCCAGCACAATGTATATAACAGCAAATGAACTTGCGAAAAGCGAATTAGAGTCTGAGCGTTATTATCTGTATCGTGTTTATAATTTTGATATGGAAACAATGTCAGGGGATATATCTGTTAGAAAAGGATCTTTGAAACAATTGTGTATTTCAGCACAGACTTATAAAGTTAATTTTGAATAGAAACTCAGAAGTAATATATAAAGAAAAGAGGTCTATATGGATTATCAGTTTGTAATAGGTGATATTGTTATTCCAATCGGAACTTTTATTGTAGGGCTATTTATTGGTAAAAATTATGAAAAAGGCAAAGCGAAGGCTAAAGTTAAAGGTGACAATAACACAATAATTCAGAATTCTGATATTAAATAATAAGAGGTGAGGTGTGTTTGATTTGAGTAATAAAGCTATAGTTAGGCCAAATTCTAATAATAATATCATAATTCAAGATAGTAACATTAGTAACACTACTAATATAGTAATATCTGACCCATGTAGTACGATTTCAGCACTTAGCGATTTGGGCGCATATAGCGGTATTCAGGAATATGTTTCTAAAATGATGGAAAAAGCTAAATCGGCACATCCTTTATTTCCAGAGTTTTCAGTAAAATATAATCCTGATTTAGAAAGACTTGTTAGTATGCCTGAAACAAAGGAAGCGCTTATAAATCACCCTAAAACTATAAAAGGAAAGTACGTTATTGATTATAAAAAGTATCCACACATGGATAAGTCCGAAACGCCATGGGAGTATGCTTATAGAACACAATCCAAAGTTGAACTGCAGGCGACGGAACATGAAGAATTTTTAGGGGACATAAAAGATCCATATCCTTGGATTATAAACACTAAAAATATGATAACAATAATTGGACCTCCTGAATTTCCAGAGGCAAGAGAAGCTACTTTGGTCTCTGGTGATATAGAAATCCCAATTATGATTAGAAGAGCGCCTTCTTTACAGTTTGGTGAATTGGTTTTAGTTAATACATCTACAGGGCATGGGTTTGATATTAAGATAACTACTAGAAAAGAACATGAAGAAACCCGTGTTACAATTATTAAAAAGAATGACGGTGATTTAGAAAGCTATTTGCTGCGTGAAAAATATCTAGAACAGATTTATACTACGAGACAGACCAAGATAATGTTGGGGGATGAGTTGTTAATGTCTACAACTGTTACAACAGAAGAAGTCGAAGTAGATTTGTTCAAATATGCAAAACAACTTGTTAGGTATTTTGAGGATTTGCTGTTCATTGAGGACAAGCTGTCATGTAAATTTAAGATTAAATGGGAAGCTATAAGTGAGGAACAGGTTAAACTTGCCATGATAATGAGAGCATCATTAGAAAATAAGTGGGTTTATGAGGAATTGGATTTTGATGATCAAATGAAGTGTAATTACGATAATATAAGCACAAACCTGTTGGAAATGGAAACGCAAATTATTGGCGGAATCGTGACTAACGAAGAAGTTTTTCTAAATGGTGTAAGATTTAAAATTGATAAAGTACATATTCAATACAAAAATGCTAAAATAAATAATTTGAACTCAGTTAAGCGAGGAGTCAAGATTAAAAGGCGTAATATTCGTGTGACATTCAAGGCTACAAATAAAGGTGAAAAATTCCTGAAATATGTCAAGTATGAAGGAATTCGTGTAACAGAGTAGGTCTACCTCATAATGTTATAAATTTTTATTGGTTAGTGATCAAATAAATCTAAAATATGAGTATTAGAGGTTTTAAAGGTTTTCGCAATTTTTACTGCTGTATTTAATAAGTCTCAAAAACTGTTAACAATTAAAATATCTGTTGCATTGGAATTTGTCTTCCCAGTCCCTTTTTTCGGACATACATTCCTCTATAATAAAAACAGAATAAGTCAAACAAATATGTTGAAAAGCATTTTGCAGAGAGGAGTAAACGATGCACGGAAGAGATTGGAATGGCAATGGCCGCATTGATGCGGGAGATCGGTACATAGATTTTGAAATAATGAACGACAATGGAGGCGGCGGCTCCGGAGGTGGTTCCGGTGGAGATGGCTGCGGCTGCTTTACCGCTGTGATTATGCTGCTGGGCTTATTATATTTGCTCGGCTCATGCAGTTAGGAGGCTATGTAGATGGTTAGAAAAAAAGAAGGTTATAAATAAACCGGGATTTTTTAATTCCAGAGTATACTGCGATGAAAATGGCAACCGGGTCGGATACAGCAAGCCGGGACCTTTTGGCAGTACTATTCACTATGATAATGATGGAAACGAAGTGGGGTTCAGCAAGAACGGTCCCTTTGGCAGCAAGCAGCACTTCGATAAGGACGGAAACGAAGTGGGTTTTAGCAAAAATGGGTTATTTGGAAGCAATCTTCATTATGATAATAACGGTAACCGAGTAGGCTATAGCAAGAACGGATTCTTTAATTCAGAAGAATACTATGGCGACGAAGACTAAAGGAGGATGAAATGAGCACAATCACTTTACTGAATGCATCCTGCGCGGATCAGACCGTCGATGCGGTTGTAAATGCAGCAAACAACGGCCTTTGGGCAGGTGGCGGCATTTGCGGAGTTATTTTCCAGAAGGCCGGAATGGCAGATTTGACGGCAGCCTGCGACCGGTACAAAACGCCCCTTAAAGACGGTTCGGCGGTTATTACTCCTGCCTTTAAAATGACCAACGCAAAATACATTATTCATGCTGTCGGTCCGAATTTTGCCAGAACGCCAGGCGCCTTCAAGGAACTTTTCGACGCATATTACAATTCTCTGCACGTGCTGATGGAAAATGACCTGCACAGCATCTCATTTCCTCTGATCAGCTCTGGCATCTTCGGCGGCTCCCTGGCAAACCCTGCGGCAGAGTCCACAAAACAGTGCCTACGCGCTTACAAAAAATTCAGTGCCGACTACCCGGACTACCTCGTTGATGTAAAGCTTTGCGCCTTTTCATCAAGAGAAATGGCCGAAGCGCAGAAAGTCTTCGACAGTATGATTTAAAGTGGACGCTTTTGCGGGGATTATTCCCCGCTTTTTTATTGGCGAAATCCATTAAAACCTCCTATTTTACACTTAAATCCCTTTATTCGCGATTTTTCGAGAAAGTTCTTGCACATGGTTTTGTGAGGGTATAGGATGCACATGAGAATAGTTTTAGGAGCAGAAGGCAATCATACTGATATTGACAAACAATATTTATCTGTAATACAATGTATTACAGAAAGGAGTGGTAAATATGACTATTTCTGTCAGACTCAGCGAAGAAGATACAGCATTATTTAAGAGTTATGCAGATATCAAGAATATTTCTTTGTCAGAATTAGTGAGAACCGCCGTTTTAGAAAAGATAGAGGACGAATTTGATTTGAAGTACTATGAAGAGGCGATTAAAGAATACAGAGAAAATCCTATAACTTATACTTTAGAAGAGGTAGAAAGAGAGTTGGATTTATTGGATGTATAGAGTTCTATTTACTGATGCAGCAAAGAAAAAACTAAAGAAGCTGGATAAGAATACGGCAAAATTAATCCTTGCTTGGATTCGAAAAAATCTAGAAGGCTGCGAGGATCCACGAGTATATGGCAAGGCATTACGTGCAAATCATTTAGGTCAATGGCGATATAGAATAGGCGATTATCGTTTGATTGCTGAAATTGAAGATGAAAAGATTATTATTTTAATAATTAATATAGGACATAGAAGAGATATCTATAAAGATTAAACCGAGGGACTTTCACCTCGGTTTTTTGATCCCTAAAGTATACAAAATATTACCTGACACACGATTGACTTTCATCTTACCCGGGAGTAGAATACAATTCCATATCCATTTTGTGGTGGGGAAAAGCACGTAGATATAGTTTAGTCGAAGCAGAATTTGGAGTTTGAAGTCATGGGTTGCAGCGAAGAAATCAGAGCACAATTATTGGAAAAATTAAGGGAAGAAACTATAGAAACCATCTATAATGCATGGTTTGCAGAACTCAGAGTTTTCAGCATTGATGAGGTGCTGGATATTGCTTATCTGGGAGTGCCTGATTTGCCGGGCAAGGATATGAACTTCATTATGAGCATTTTGCGCAACCGATACAGCCATAAAATTGAGAATGTTTTGACTAATATTATGGGGCGCAGATTTAGGGTCGTTATCAAGCGTGTCGAAGAGTATGAGGATGAGACGGATTCGCTGAAGCGTAAAATTAAAGAATCGGCTGCCTCGAAACATTTTTATGATAATTCCTTTGATCCACGCTATAGTTTCGACAACTTCGTAGTAGGTGATGGAAACAAGCTTGCTCATGCAGCGGCTTTTGCTGTGGCGGAATCGCCGGCACAGTCTTATAATCCGCTTTACATATATGGCAACTCGGGTCTGGGTAAAACGCATCTGCTTCATGCAATCGGCCTCCATCTTGAGAAGACAAAACCTGAAATGAGCGTTCTTTACGTTTCGGCGGAGAACTTTACCAACGAATTGGTTGATGCCATCCGCAAAAACAGAACCTATGATTTCAAAGAAAAATATAGAAATGTAGATGTGCTGTTGATTGACGATATTCAGTTTTTCGGGCGTACAAAAGAAAGCCAGGAGGAATTCTTTCACACTTTTAATGATTTGTACCACAACGGCAGTCAAATTGTGATTTCCAGCGATTGTGAGCCGGACAAGATTGACAATCTTCAGGACCGATTAAAAACTCGTTTTCAGTGGAATCTCATTGCGGATATTGTTCCGCCTGACTACGAAACCCGTATAGCCATTTTGCTTAAGTTATCTGAGGCAAACGGGCTTACGGTTGATGAGGAGCTGATGAAAGTGATTCAATTTATTTCGGAAATCGCCAAGGCAAATGTGCGTGAACTTGAAGGCAGTTTGAACCGCGTAGTAACATTTGCAAGGCTTTTTAACGAAAAAATTACACTTGCCTTTGCGCAGAAAACTCTTGGTTCGTCAAATGTTGAGAGAAGAGCAGGCGTTACTCCTGAAAGGGTAAAGTCGGTGGTAAGTGATTTTTATCACATTGAAGTGGAGGATTTGGAGTCTGCGAAGCGTCAAAGCAATGTGGCTCATGCACGTATGATCGCCATGTATCTTATCCGCGAGATGACCGACAGTTCGCTGCCGAAAATCGGCAAATATTTTGGTGGGAAGCATCATACTACTGTGCTGCATGCTTGCAAAAAAGTAGAAAACTTGACTGAATCCAGCCTTGAGGTGGAATGTGAAATAGAAGAAATTAAAGGGCTCTTGGGACGATAATCAAAAACCTCGAAATCCATTAAAAACCGCTAATTTACAATTAAAAACCTTTATTTCTAGTTTTTTTAAAAAGTTCTTGCAAGCCGATTTTAGTGGGTGTAAGATGCACATACAAAAGTGCGGCAGGAGGATTTGATGAAAACAATTAAAGATTTAAATTTATGCGACGACTATCTGTTTCATGAAGTTATGAAGGACAAGCGACTTGTTATTGGCCTTTTGGAAACTGTTTTGGATTTGAAGGGGAAAATCCAAGATATAAAATATGTGGAAGGTGAGAAGACTATTAAAGGTGGCTATACTGGCAAAGGTATACGTGTGGATGTTTATGTGATGGATGATGAACTTAACGTGTATGATATCGAAATACAAAACGGAAAGATTCAGGTTCTTGGCAAACGTAGCCGTAAGTATCAATCTAATATGGATTATGAATTCTTGAAACAAGGTCAAAGCTATGATAAACTGAAGAAACAATACATAATATTTATATGTACTAGTGATCCGTTTGGCAGAGGGCTATATAAGTACACATTCTGTAATCTATGCAAGGAAATGACTGATTTGGAATTGGGAGACGAAACTACTAAGGTCTTTTTAAATACTAAAGGTTACAAAGGTGATGTCAGTAATGAATTAAAAGCCTTTTTAAGATTTGTAGAACAATCTACTGTTACCCAAGCAGAGGGGACTGATAGTGATTTTGTGAAGGCTTTATCTGAACGAGTTGAGGATGTCAAACGAAACGAAGAAATCGGAGGTGATTATATGACCTTTGAAGAAAAAATGATTGAATTGGCTGAAATACGTGCAGAAGAGATGGTCGAAGAGCGTGCTGAAAAGTTAGCCGAAGAGCGCGCTGAAAAGCTAGCCGAAGAGCGTGCTGAAAAACTAGCAGAAGAGCGTGCTGAAAAACTAGCAGAAGAGCGCGCTGAAAAGCTAGTCGAAGAGCGTGCTGAAAAACTGGCAGAAAAACTTCTGGAGGAAAATTTAAATAATACAGTACGGCAGATAGCTTCAAATATGAAGGCGGCGGGGTTTAAAACTGAACAAATAGCACAGATTTGCGGGCTATCATTGGATGAGATAGAACTTTTATGATTGATTTATGAAGACGGGGAATTACCCGTCTTTTTTCACCCATTACTGTTTTACATTTCACCGCATTTTAGGTAAAATAAGGTAAGAACTTTTTACGGAGGCGGAAGATGAGTAACGCAATGGGAAACAAGGCGCGAATGCTTTTCGTAATGGATGTGCTCATGAAGCACACTGACGAGGAGCACAGACTTTCGGTGCCTGATATAATCGAAAAACTTGAGGCACAAGGTTTCAGTGCCAACAGAAAGAGTATTTATGATGATATAGATGCTCTCAAGGATTGGGGCATGGACATTATGTTCACCAGAGAAAAGCCACAGGGCTACTATTTGGCCAGCCGCGATTTTGAATTGGCTGAATTGAAACTGCTGGTGGACTCGGTGCAGGCGTCTAAGTTCATTACAACTAAAAAATCCCGACAGCTCATCAAAAAACTGGAGGGTCTTGCCAGCGAGAGAGAGGCAAAGCAGCTTCAGCGCAATGTTTATATTGCCAACCGCAACAAGACAATTAACGAGAGCATTTACTACAATGTGGACAAGATTCATGGAGCCATTTCGGCAAATAAGAAGATTGCCTTTACATATTACCAGTGGAGTCTGGATAAGGAACTGGTGCCACGCGGCGCCGGCAAAATTTACAAAATAAGCCCTTGGGAGCTAACCTGGGATGATGAAAATTACTATATGATTGGATACGACGATGATCTTGATCTTGTTAAGAACTATCGTGTTGACAAGATGCAAAAGATTGATATCACCGATGAGCCGCGTACAGGGGAAGAGGATTTTAAGGACTTTGATATTACCAAGATGGCCAAGAGTACTTTTGGAATGTACGGAGGAAAGACTGAAAGCGTGGCGCTTGAGTGCAGCAACGATATTATAGGTGTTATCATCGATAGATTCGGTTCCGATATCATTATTCAAAAGAATGACGACGGAACTTTCCTCATACGTCAGGATGTGGTCATCAGCGGTCAGTTTTATGGTTGGCTTTGCGGTCTTGGAACCAAGATAAAAATAGTTGCGCCTCAAAGCGCAGCAGAGCGTTACAGAGAGTGGCTCAGAGATATTCACCGATTATATTAGGAGAAAAGTATGATAAGAGAATTAGTTCACGATCCGATTTTTTTGGCACAAAAGTCTGAGCCGGCAACACGGGAAGATATGGATGTTGCCTTTGATTTGAAAGACACACTTTACGCTTATCAAGGCTCTTGCGTAGGTATGGCAGCAAATATGATAGGTGTTTTAAAAAGAATCATTATATTTGACGATGGAGATTCTTACGGGATTATGTTCAATCCGGAGATTATCGAAATGGCAGAACCTTACGAGACGGAAGAAGGCTGTTTGTCTCTTCTGGGAGACCCACGTCCTGTAACGAGATATAATAAGATTAAGGTCAAGTGGCACAATCCGGGAGAATTGCCAAAGACGGAAGTTTTTACAGGATTTACGGCGGAGATTATCCAGCACGAAGTGGACCACTGTAACGGAGTTTTGATATAAAGGAGGGCTTATATGCCGCTTAAACTTGTTCGAAACGACATAATCAATATGGATGTTGATGCCATCGTCAATACTGCAAATCCGTATCCAATAATCGGGCGCGGAACCGACAGCGGAATATACAAGGCAGCAGGGGAGGCAGAACTTTTGCGTGCGCGCGAAGTCATCGGACAGATGGAAGTGGGGCAATCAGCACTTACACCGGGATTTGGCCTCAAAGCTCGCCATATCATTCACACTGTGGGGCCGTGTTATATAGACGGCAGCCAAGGAGAAGTGAAACTTCTTGAGACTTGTTATGAAAATTCACTTGCGCTTGCAGAGAGAAGCGGTTTTGAAAGTGTTGCCTTCCCGCTGATTTCTACAGGCTCTTACGGATTTCCAAAGGCTGAAGCCCTTCAAATTGCTGTAAGCACCATAGGCAGATTCCTTTTGGAAAACGAAATGATGGTTTATCTGGTGGTCTTTGATGAAGAAGCATTCAGATTATCCGGCAAACTTTTTGACGACATCGAGGCCTATATTGACCAAAAATATGTAGATGAAAAGCATCGGGAAGAACAGTTTTTCTGTTTTTCAGACATAGAGTATGCACCGATGGCCAAGGCAGCACCGGCACCGCGGGCGGAAAAAACCCTCAAAATGGAGAAAAAATCCCTTTCCTCCATTCTTGTTCACGTGGAAGAAGATTTCAGAGAAAGACTTTTCAGACTTATTGATGAAAGTGGAATGAGCGATGCACAAGTTTACAAAAAAGCTAATCTTGACCGCAAGTTGTTCTCAAAAATCAGATGCAATGCCGGGTACCATCCCAAAAAGGATACGGCTGTAGCACTAGCTCTGGCCCTTGAACTTAGCCTTGACGATACTAAAGATTTACTCAGCCGTGCCGGCTTTGCACTGTCGCCGAGCAGCAAATCAGATCTGATAGTTCAGTACTTCATAGAAAACCAAGTCTACGATATTAACGTAATTAATATGGCACTTTTTGACCATGAACTGCCATGTATCGGTGATTAACACGCAACTAAAAACCAATATTAAATGTCGCTTGGCGGGAGACCATTGGTCCTCTCCAATATAGTATGCTTACCTTACAAAAGAAAGAGAGGTAAGCATTATGAAGAAGAATTTAACAGAAGTTGTTTTCATTTTAGACAAGAGCGGTTCAATGGCAGGTCTTGAGAAGGACACTGTTGGCGGATACAATTCAATGATCGACAGACAGCGAGAAGAAGCAGGAGATGTTCTTATTTCAACTGTATTTTTCAACGATTATTCAGAGGTAATTCACGATAGAAGAACTTTGGATAATATAACGCCTATAAATAAGGAATATAGAGTGGGAGGATGTACGGCGCTTCTTGATGCCATGGGAGATGCAATTCATCACATCGGTAACGTACACAAATATGCCCGCGAAGAAGATCGTCCTGACAAAACTTTGTTTGTTATCATTACTGACGGAGAGGAAAATTCCAGCAGACGTTATGACTACGACAAGGTGAAGAAAATGATCGAACGCCAGAAGGAAAAGTATGGCTGGGAATTCATTTTTCTGGGAGCAAACATGGATGCTATTTCAGTAGCCGGAAGATTCGGAATCGGAGCTGACCGTGCTGTGAGATACGAGTGTGACAGCGTAGGAACAGAACTAAATTACAAAGTTCTTGGCGAAACCGTGGCAAGAGTTCGAGCTTGTGCTCCTGCAAGTATGTCAGAGGCCATAGGCGATGAATGGGCAGGATTGATAAAAAAAGACTATAAATCAAGACATAAATAGAAAGAAAAAGCAGGTTGCGAAGATGCAGCCTGCTTTTATAATCTTAAAAACCGGTTTTATAAATCTGCATCTTTGATGCCCAGGAGCACGTGGACCAAATCTATAGGATCTTCTTTGGTACCGCGTTTGAACCATTCTTCAATCATACCGTATATGCCGTGGAACAAAAATGCATTTGTGTATGCTTCCTGATTTGTTTGTTCGGGTTTTGGACCATAGGCCTGACTGAGACATGACATAACCAAATGGCTAAGTCCTGCCGAATGAAGAATTACGAAAAAATCCTGTCGCTTGCGATACTCTGTCAAAAGAAGCTGCATAGTTGCAAGATCCGTTTCTCCTGATATATGTGTATTGATGTCATCTATTATTTGAGTAAGCAGTTGACGCACTACATCTTCCTTGCTTTCAAAGTTTCGATAGAAGGATACTCGTCCTACACCGGCACGTTTGACCAGGTCTGTAATTGTTATACTTTCGAAAGGTTGCTTTTGAACCATTTCCAGAAGTGCTTGTGTGATACACTCTTTTACGAAGGCATTAGCCTCTTGTTTTTTGTTCATATGATACAATTAACTCTCCTTTGTTTCTCAACGACCAAGACCGGTTGACTAGGGTCGTAAAAATGTGGTACAGTTGTTTCACTTGATATAATATACTTAATTGGTTTTTTAATCAATAGGAAAGACTTTCAAGTGAGACATTTTGCCTTGATACACTTTTGTCGGCTTCGGTACACCTTACTATTTCCACCATTTCCGATCTTCCACGCCGACAAGGGTGTGCACAGGCACCCGAATGAATGAGGACTGCATCATAGATGCAGTCCTTTTTTGCTACCTGATATCAAATGCCGGATTAATGGCGTAAAAATTCTTTTTATTAAGGTTATCCTGAATATATCTGAGACCTTCGCCGAAACGCTGGTAATGAACAATTTCACGCTCCCTGAGGAAACGGATTGGGTCAATTACATCAGGATCGTCTGCCATTCTGAGAATATTGTCATAGGTCACTCTGGCCTTTTGCTCTGCCGCAAGGTTTTCGTTCATATCAGCGATAGGGTCCCCTTTGACCTGCAGGGAGGCCGCACTGTAAGGATAGCCTGAAGCAAACTGTGGATATACACCGGCAGTGTGGTCTACAAAGTAGGTTTCGAACCCCGCTTCCTTAATCTGATCGATGGTCATATTACGTGTTAACTGATGAACGATGGTCTGCACCATTTCCAAATGGTTCAATTCTTCAGTGGCCACATCATTGAGGATACCTGCAACCTGACGATAAGGCATAGAAGTTCGCTGGGACATATAGCGCAGTGAGGCACCCAGTTCGCCGTCCGGACCTCCGTATTGGCTGATGATAAATTTTGCGAGTGCAGGATTTGGGTTTTTGATATTGATAGGATATTCTAATCGTCTTTCATAGGTCCACATGCTTTAAGCCTCCAATTCCCAAGGCCATGGTGCCTGTGTCCAGGTCCAGCCCTGCTCTGTATTTGTGTCAAAGGCCGTCAAAGGGCCAAACTGCATTTCATATTGGGCGCGTAATTCTGCGTAGCGCTTTTGAACATCACGGAAGTAGTCGAGAGCCATCTGATTTTGCGGATGGGAATCCAGGAATAAATTTAAATCTACGAGAGCAAATCCCGCTTGCTGGATTTGGTGCATCAGTTCTTGTCTTGTCATCTTTTATGACCTCCTTTGCCTTCAAAGGGTAAGTCCAATTCAGGGAAAATCGTACCCCTTTCAAGACCGTCCTTCAGAGAATATACATTTCTCCACTGCTGTATGGGAACATAGGCCATTGCGATGGGAAGGCTTCCCAAATGCATACTGTCAAATGAACCGCTCAGGGTTGTTTCGCTGTTGTTGTGACACCCATTGTTATGACAGGAATTGCCAAGGTTTAAGGGCATGCCGATATAAGGATCTTTAATCAAGATAATACCCCTTTCTGTTTGGTATATTTTATTTTATGAAAGAAGAGTGCAGGGTGTGAAATATCCTTGAAAAAAGTAACTCTTTTCTTTATTATAGAAGTAACGAAAATTAACACCCTTTTAACGATAAAATGGGATATGATATTCTCGGAGGAGGAGTATTTCGTTGATAGAAAAGATTAAACGATTTATAAAAGAAGTAAGGATTGTGCCCGATGATTTGGAAGGCATACAAAAGACCCACCAGCAGGATTCACTGGTGTTCTTTGTTGTACTTGTGATTACTACAACTGCTTCTTTCTTCTTTAGTGAAATGCTCGAAAATCCTGATTTGAATATCGCTATGTTCTATCTTTTGGGTAACTTCATCGTTGCCAGATACACGGCGGGCTATGCCTTTGGTTTTGTATTTGCATTTATCAGTATGATATTTGTAAATTTCTTCTTTACTTATCCATACAATACCTTGACCTTTTCATTGGAAGGCTATGCACTTAGTTTCTTTGCCATGTTCACAATTTCTATGGTCACATCCTTTATGACCACAAGTATGAAAAGGCAAGCAAAAATTTTGGCTGAACAAGAGAAAGAATTGATGGAAGCACAGAAAGAAAAGATGAGAGCAAATCTCCTTCGGGCTGTTTCCCACGATATAAGAACTCCTCTTACAGGTATAATAGGCAACAGCGAGTCATATTTGGAAATGGAGAAGGAACTTGCTGATTCTGAAAAGAGGGCGATTGTGCAAAATATTGAAAACGATGCAAACTGGCTTTTAAATATGGTTGAAAATCTATTGACAGTAACTCGTATCGATAATGAAACCGCTCGTGTTGCCAAAACCCTTGAGGATATGGGAGATGTAGTATCTTCGGCGGTTGTCAGATTTAAAAAACGCTTCCCGGATGCAGAGCTGAAAGTTAAAATTCCTGACGAACCTATATTTCTGATGATGGATCCAATGCTCATTGAGCAGGTTATAATAAATATTTTACAAAATGCCTATTTTCACGCAAAAAGTCTGAAACCTATTGAACTGAAAGTAGTCGATGAGTCAGATAGCGTGGTTGTTGCGATAAAGGATTACGGAATAGGCATAGAAAGGAGCAGATTGGAAACCATATTTGATGGTAATGGTTCATACAAGGAAGAACGTGAGTCCGACGGATATAAAGGTATGGGCATAGGTTTATCAATCTGCAAAACAATTGTAACAGCGCATGGAGGTAAATTAACTGCAGACAACCACGGAAGCGGATCTGTTTTTAACTTCTCTTTGCCGAAAGAAACGGAGGAATAAAATGACACAAAAAGTATCAGTTCTTATTATAGAGGATGAGAAGAGCATCCGCGATTTTATGGTAAAGACATTGACATCACATGAGTACAAAGTTTCTTCTGCAGCAACAGGAAAAGAAGGACTTGCTATGATGACATCAGCGTTGCCGGACGTTGTTTTGCTGGATTTGGGTCTTCCGGACATAGATGGAATAGATGTTATTAAAAAGACCAGAGAATGGTCAAGTTTACCTATTATAGTTATTTCTGCAAGAACACAGGAAAAAGAAAAGGTAACTGCCCTTGATGCAGGTGCGGATGACTATATCACAAAGCCTTTTGGAACATTCGAGCTTCTTGCAAGAATAAGAACTGCAATCAGACACAATAATAAGATTGCTAACGATCAAGTGAATGCTATCCGCCCATACAGCGCAGGCGATTTGGTGGTAGACTTTGACAAGAGACTTGTGCTCCTCAAAGGTGAAGAAATACATTTGACAAGAGTAGAATACAAGATAGTTTCTATGCTGGCTCAGAATTCCGGCAAGGTTATTACATATTCAACACTGATTGAGCAAGTGTGGGGACCTTATGCAGATGACAACAACAGAATTCTGCGTGTTAATATGGCAAATATCAGACGAAAGATTGAAGAAAATCCCGGAGAACCAAAGTATATCTTTACAGAACTCGGAATTGGCTATAGAATGTTAGAAGATGAAAATCTTGCATAATCTTACAAAAATAGGAGAGTAAGAAATGAAAAAATTACTGATTGTAGTCGATTATCAGAATGATTTTGTTACAGGATCTTTAGGTTTTGAAAAGGCAGTTTCATTGGAAGAGCCTATCGCAGCCAAAATCAACGAATATCGCAATCTGGGCGAAGACGGTCAGGTTATCTTTACTATGGATACCCATGACAAACATTATATGGAATCTAAAGAAGGTCAGCATCTTCCCGTTGTTCACTGTATAGACGGAGAAGATGGATGGCAGCTTTATGGTAAAATTGCGAGTATGAAGGGCGAAAATGACCTGGTTTTTTCTAAACCTACTTTTGGGTCTTACGAGCTCTGTGAATATCTGCGTAAGCACTCTGATGACTACGAAAGTATAGAATTTGTGGGAGTAGTTACTAATATTTGTGTTATTTCAAATATTGTGCTTGCAAAAGCGGCAATTCCTGATATTACTCTAAAGGTAGATGTAAATTGTGTTGCCAGCAATGATGATGCGTTGCAGGAAGCAGCACTGGCAGTGATGGAATCAATTCATGTGGAAGTAAAGAGGTAAGGTAAATATGTTTTTAAACAACGCGGCAACAACGGTTTTGAAACCGGAGCCATATTATGAAGCGGCTACTGCTACAGTAGAAGAAACGAGAGAACGCATTTTAAAATTCTTGGGATGCAAGAACAACGAGAAGGTATTTTTGACAACCAGCGGTACTGAAGCTATCGTGGCGGCACTGAAGAGTTTCATTAAGCCGGGAGACCATGTGATTTCTACTGATACAGAGTACAAGGTTACTCTGGACACTCTTGCAGAAATCGGCTGTGAAGTTACATACATACCTGTCAATCCTTACGGAACTCTCCGCTATGAGTTGATTGACGAAGCGGTTAAAGAAAATACAAAGGCAATAGTTTGCTGTCACGGATCCAATGTTACAGGGAACATTATTGATTTGGACAGGGTGGGTGCTATGGCAAGACGTCACAAGCTGATGCTCATCGTTGATGGATGCCAGACCATCGGGGCTACACCAATCAATCTGGATGATTTGAGCGTAGATGTATTCTGCTTCACAGGTCATAAGAAACTTATGGGCCCTTACGGTACAGGCGGACTGGTTCTTCGTCAGCATTTAAAACTTGAACCTGAAATTGCAGACAGCCTGGCAATGCCTTCCCCTGAAAAGTTGGGAAAACTATGTGCTTCAATTGACTTTATCAATGAAAAGGGCATATACGGCATTACAATCTTCCCACACAGACTGGCAAAAAGATTCTTTGAAGCGACTCAGTCTATGGATGATGTAAAGGTTTACGGCGACTTCGGAACAAGTACCAGAATCCCAACTATATCCATAAGCGTCAAAGGTCATACTGCAGAAGAAGTAAAGCGTTTTATGAGAAAGAATCATATTGCAGTAAAATCCGGAGACTTTGGAGCTCCTAGATTGGTAAAGGCGTTTGGAATGGAAGAAGAAGGTCTGGTTAGATTCAGTTTCGGGTACTTTAACACCCGTATGGATGTGAACGATACCATTTACTGTTTGATGAATCTGATTGGAATCGATGATTTGTACTTATTATCATAAAATATAGACCGCCGGTTAGAATGGAATCGGCGGTTTTTTATTTACAATTGGAAAGGGTTGACTTATAATTTTTTTAGATTTTTGCGAAAGGATTTTCTATGAAAAAGCGTATTTTAGGAAAAACAAACATAGAAGTTTCATATATAGGAATGGGTGTTTTGCCGATCGGACCAAATCAGCTTTGTCTGACCCTTGAAGAAGGTTCCGAGGTAGTACGCTATGCACTGGAAAAAGGTATTAATTTCTTCGATACAGCACAGTATTACAAGACATATCCCTATATCGCCCAAGCACTGAAAGGGACAAACTATGAAGCAGTGATAAGTTCAAAGAGTCTTGCGGCAAGTTACGATGAAATGAATAGTGCGATTGAAGAATGCCGAAAGTCGCTGAATCGAGATGTTATAGATATTTTCTTAATGCACGAAATAAGAACCGGTGATTTTGAAGGGCGTGCCGCTGCCTGGGATGCTTTGAATGATGCTAAAGCGAAAGGTCTTATAAAGGCCATTGGAGTCTCAACTCACAATGTGGATGTGACAGAAGATATGGCATATTGCAGAGAGTGTGATGTGGTGTTTCCATTGATAAACTATGCCGGACTTGGAATAAGAAAGGGTGCTGCGGCAGGAACACCTGAAGAAATGCTGGCGGCTATGCACAAGTGCCATAAAGCAGGGAAGGGTGTTTATGCTATGAAAGTGTTCGGCGGTGGCAACCTGACCGTTGATTATCAAAATGCTCTGGAATTTGTAACATGCCGTGATTATATCGATTCGCTGATGATTGGATTTGGTAAAAAGGGCGAAATAGACGATGCCATTGCATATGTTGAAGGAAGAATGGCCTCGGATTACAATCCGGACACTTCAAAGAAACGCCTTATAATCGAACAGGCCAATTGTGAAGGCTGCGGCAGATGTAAGGCTATGTGCCAGTCAGAAGCTATTTTTTACAACTTAAATGGACTTGCAGAGATAGATCAGAGTAAATGCCTGACCTGTGGCTACTGCGCACCTGTTTGTCCAAGCAGATCAATAATTTTTTACTAAAAATAAAGGCTCAACTTTTTCGGTTGAGCCTTTTGTTATTACAATCCGTAATATGAGCTTAAGAACATTGCTATTACAGGAATGGTTATAACCGACATAAGAGTTGTGAGGGCAACCATTTCTGCGGCTAGCTGTGCATTTTTCTTTTCCATTTGTACAATGGCTGAAATAATGACGGCACAAGGGAATGCTGCACCGAAAACGGTGATAAGCTTAACCTCTGTCGCTATTGGCAGCCAGTTGACCATAAGGAAGGTTCCTGCAGGAATGAGAAGCATTTTAAGTGCACTGATTATAACCAGTTTATAGTTCTTAAAAACTGCCATAACCTTGCTTTCGGCAAGCTGCATTCCGAGAACAAGCATAGAGAGAGGTACTGTGATTTCACCAATCATTTCTATGCTCTCAAATAGGAAAGAAGGCAGCTGCAAGCCGTTAATCAGCATAACCATACTGACTACACATATGATTGTAGATGGATTTGCGATGGTTTTAATCAGGCCTTTGGCATTGAATTTGTGACCTTTTTCTCCCATATGAATGATGAGAGGACACACGGAATAAATGTACACATTAAGAACAATGTTGAACATTATCATATAGTAAAAAAGATGCTGACCGAATATTGCCTGTGTAACAGGATAACCCATAAAGCCATTGTTGATTCCGGCAAAAGATGCAACATAAACACCTAGGTCCTGTCCCGGTACTTTGAAAAGATGCTTGCAAAGTAAAAAACCTAAGACAAGAGTGAGTGCAAAGTACAGGAGTGACATTATAAACATCTCTATGGTCGAAGTGAGTATATCAGGATTGTACTCACGGGTGGTGATGGAGGAATATATCAGACACGGAGTCGTAATCCACACCAACAGTGTGATCATAGGAGGTATTGCACTGGAGGGAATCATTTTGCTTTTGTTTAAGGCAAAGCCCACCGCCATAATTATGAAAATTGCTGAAATTTTAGATAATATAGTAGCCATGGGCTCATTATAGCACTACGGCATAAAAAAGTCATCGTTTTTTTGCTTTTATGATAAGTCACAATAATGTATAATTAAGATACAACGAAGCAGGAGGTAGACGGATGTTTTACGATAATAAAATTTGGATTGGATTTTCAGAAGGTGAAAAAGTTTACATAGAACCTAAGATGGCTAACAGACACGGTCTTATCGCAGGAGCAACAGGCACAGGGAAAACAATTACTCTAAAAGTGCTGGCTGAGTCATTCAGTGATGCAGGAGTTCCTGTTTTCCTTGCAGATATTAAGGGTGACCTTTCAGGCATGTGTCGTCCGGGTGTTGACAGCGAAGATATGCAAAAACGTATTGCCAAGTTCGGTCTGGCAGAATGTGGATTTAAATATCAGAGTTATCCTGCAACATTTTGGGACATTTACAGCCAAATGGGGATTCCGGCAAGAACTACCATCTCTGAAATGGGTCCGCTGCTTTTGTCAAAGCTTATGGATTTGAATGATACACAGTCGGATATTTTAACAATAGTATTTAAGATTGCAGACGACAATAATCTGCTTTTAATTGATACAAAGGATTTGAAGGCACTGCTGCAGTATGTGGGTGACAATAATTCTGAATTATCAATGGAATACGGTAATATCTCAAAGCAGAGTGTAACTGCTATCTTGAGAGGTGTAGTTGCTCTCGAAGCACAGGGGGGAGAAGATTTCTTCGGTGAGCCGGCGCTTAACCTTTCGGATTGGTTTATGCCGGGAGCAGGTGGCAAAGGAATGATTAACATTCTGGATTGCCGCCAGTTGGTGAATGATACAACTATGTATTCCACATTTTTGCTGTGGCTTATGTCAGAGCTTTTTGAGACTCTGCCGGAAGTTGGAGATATGGATAAGCCTCGTATGGTATTCTTCTTTGACGAAGCGCATCTTCTCTTTGATGATATTTCAAAGGCACTTATGTCTAAGATTGAACAGGTTGTCAAACTGATTCGCTCAAAAGGTGTAGGAATTTATTTTATCACACAGTCTCCAAAAGACATTCCTGACGATGTATTGGCGCAGCTTGGAAACAAAGTACAGCACGCACTCAGAGCTTATACGCCTGCAGAAGAAAAGGCTGTGAAAGCAGTGGCAAGTTCTTTCCGTGCAAATCCTGAATTTGATACTTATGAGGTTTTAACTTCTCTTGGAACCGGCGAGGCATTGATTTCAACTCTTGATGAAAAGGGAATCCCGGGAATTGTTAAGAAGTGCAAAGTTCTTCCGCCGCAAAGCTTGATGGGGCCAATAAGTGACGAAGAAAAGAAAAAAGAAATCCTTATGAATAATCTGTACTTGAGATATAACAATGAAGAGGACAGAGATTCTGCATTCGAATTTTTCCAGAGAATGGCCAAGGAAGAAGCTCTTCAGGTTCAGGCTGAAGCAGAGCAGGAAGCTGCAGAAAAGAAGGCTCTTTCAGATGCAAAGAAGCGCCAGAAGGAAGAAGATAAGAGAGATAAGGAATTGAGTAAAGCTAAAAAGCGTGTGGCACAGTCCGCAGCTAGTACCATTGGAAGAGAATTGGGTAATGCTCTCGGAAAATCCATAGGCGGAAGTTTCGGAAAGAAGGTAGGCGGCAACGTAGGTGCTTCACTCGCAAGAAATATTTTAGGAACATTCTTAAAATAGAAAAATGTAATAAAATGTATGAAAAACCTGTAAATATATTGACTTTACAGGTTTTTTCTATATAATAATATATATCAATTGAGTTTAGTATTTCTAAACTTTAAGTTTATTATCACGAAACGAAGGTAGAGATATGGACATTGGTGCCAAAATTAAAGAACTGAGAATCCTTAACGGGTTAACACAGGAAGAATTGGCGGATAGAAGTGAACTTTCAAAAGGCTTTATTTCACAGCTTGAGAACGATTTGACTTCACCGTCTATTTCTACGTTAGAGGACATTTTGCAGTGCCTCGGTATGACAATCAGTGAATTTTTTGCGAAAGAGGAAGACCCGGTACAGATTGTTTTCAGTGAAGACGACTTTTTTGAAAAGGTTGATGAAGAACTGAAAAACATGACCGAGTGGATTATTCCCAATGCGCAGAAAAATATTATGGAACCAATACGACTTACTTTAAAAGCCGGGGGACAGACTTATCCGGACAACCCTCACGAAGGTGAGGAATTCGGTTATGTCTTAAAGGGAGAGATTATTATAGTGCTTGGAAGCGAAAAGCACAGAGCTAAAGCGGGAGAAGCTTTTTATTATACACCTGATAAAAAGCATTATATAACGTCAAAGAAAGGAGCAGAGATTCTGTGGGTAAGTACCCCGCCGAGTTTCTAAAAATAAAAATGCCATTAATTGAACTTATTGACATTTCAAAGTCTTATGATGGAGAAACAGTTCTCGACGAATTTAACTTAAAAATTAAAGAAAATGAATTTATCACGCTCCTTGGTCCGTCGGGATGTGGAAAGACTACTACTTTGCGTATTTTAGGAGGCTTCGTAACTCCAGATACAGGTAAGGTAATCTATCAGGGAAAAGACATCACTAACCTGGCACCTAACAAGCGCCCGCTTAATACTGTTTTCCAGAAATATGCCCTTTTTCCTAATATGAATATTGCGGAAAACATTGCTTTCGGGTTGAAAATCAGTGGGAAAAGCAAGGAATATATTGATGATAAAATTAAATACGCGCTGAAACTTGTAAACTTGAACGGGTATGAAAAGCGTTCCGTGGATTCCCTTTCCGGAGGACAGCAGCAGCGTATTGCCATCGCAAGAGCAATCGTAAATGAGCCGAAAGTTCTTTTACTGGACGAGCCTCTTGGGGCTCTCGACCTGAAATTGAGACAAGAAATGCAGTACGAACTTATCAGACTCAAAAAAGAACTGGGTATTACGTTCCTTTATGTAACCCATGACCAGGAAGAAGCTTTGACTATGTCTGACAAAGTGGTTGTAATGAACCAGGGCTATATTCAGCAGATGGGTACGCCGGAGCAAATATACAATGAACCTGAAAATGCGTTTGTTGCCGATTTTATCGGCGACAGCAATATTATTGACGGTGTTATGATGGAAGACAGAGTGGTTAAGATTTGCAACCACATTTTCCCATGTATCGATGAAGGCTTTGGAAGAAATAAGCCTGTGGACGTTGTAATTAGACCGGAAGATATTATCATTGGCAAGCCGGGAGAAGGTACGATAGACGGTGTAGTAACATCTAATGTTTTTATTGGCGTTCATTATGAAATGTGCATTCAGGCAGGAGGCTTCGAGTGGCTTGCACAGAATACAACAAGCTATCCTGTAGGTACTCATGTATCAATGCGTGTGGTTCCTGACAATATCCAGATTATGAATAAACCTCAATCTGAAGACGAGGAGGCTATGGCACTTGATGAATAAAAAGCAATTATTTAGCGGCCCATTTCTGGCGTTTATCCTATGCGGAACTTTGGTGCCTCTGGGTGTCATTGCTTTCTATGGATTAACCGACAGATCAGGGGCATTTACGGTGGATAATATTTTATCCATCGCTACACCTGAACATGCAGAAGCGCTGCTCCTTTCTCTGGGGCTGGCTCTCATCAGTACTGTAATTTGTCTTTTACTTGCATTCCCTTTGGGTCTTATCCTAAAAGACAGCAAACTGGGACAAAAAGGTTTTATGGTGTTTATTTTTATCCTGCCTATGTGGATGAACTTCCTGCTCAGAACTATGGCGTGGCAGGTGCTTCTTGAAAAGAACGGCGTAATCAACAATGTTCTGGGAGCAATAGGTCTGCCTGCTCTCGAAATTATAAATACACCTGCAGCAGTTGTGCTCGGTATGGTATATGATTATCTGCCATTTATGATTCTGCCCATTTATAACGCGCTTATCAAGATAGATAAAAATGTTATTGAGGCGGCATATGACCTTGGAGCTAATTATCGTCAGGTCCTTTCCAAGGTTATTATTCCTTTGAGCTTACCGGGCATAGTAAGCGGTGTAACTATGGTATTTGTACCATCACTGACTACTTTTGCTGTTTCCAATATTTTGGGCGGTGGCAAGGTAAACCTGATCGGAAACATCATTGAACAGGAATTTACAACCAGCTTCAACTGGAATCTGGGCGCTGGACTGTCACTGGTTATGATGATATTTATCATTATCAGCATGGCCTTAATTGAAAAGTTTGACAGAAACGGGGAGGGTAATCTGATATGAAGAAGACATTTAAAGGATTGTACCTTGCCCTAATCGTATTCTTTTTATATTTGCCGATTTTCACACTGATGGTTCTGTCGTTTAATGAAGGCAAAACTATGAATGCTTGGGTAGGATTCTCTCTAAAATGGTATGAGGAGATGTTCAATAACAGGCAGATTATGGAGGCTCTTGGTAACACATTTACGATTGCCTTTTGGTCTGCAACTATTGCGACTATCGTAGGTACCATTGCATGTATTGGTATTAATGCGATGGGCGAAAAGAAAAAATCCATAATAATGGGACTGAACAATATTCCGTTACTGAATGCGGATATCGTTATTGGGATATCGTTGATGCTTACATTTTTAATGTTTGGAATATCATTGAATTATGGAACTGTTTTATTTTCGCATATTACATTTTGTTTACCATATGTGATTTTATCTGTTATGCCAAAGTTTAAACAATTGCAAAACCTCACTTATGAGGCTGCTTTAGACCTCGGTGCTACACCGGTATATGCCTTTTTTAAAGTAGTACTTCCTGATATTATGCCGGGAATTATTTCGGGATTTTTGCTTGCGTTTACTATGTCAGTAGACGATTTTGTTATAACTCACTTCACACGAGGAGCAGGCATCAATACTATTTCCACATTGATTTACAGCCAAGTAAAAGTGGGGATTCGACCAACTTTGTATGCTCTTTCTACAGTGATTTTTGTCATTGTACTAGTTGTTTTGATAGCAATAAATATAATGAGTAATAAAAAAAAGGAGAAAAACATATGAAGAAAATTTTAACTTTACTATTAATTTTTGTAATGTGCATTACGATAATGACTGGATGCAGTAATGGCGGAGATGATAATACTTTATATGTATATTGCTTTGGAGATTATTTTGATCCTGAGTTGATAGAAGAATTTGAAGAGCGAACCGGATATGAAGTGGTTGTTGACTATTTTGACACTAATGAAGAAATGTATCCTGTTATTCAAAATAACTCAGCACAATATGATGTTATCTGTGCTTCTGACTATATGATTGAAAAACTCATAGCAGAAGATTTGCTGTCAGAGTTAGACTTTGACAATATTCCTAATGCAGTAAACATTACAAGCAATATAAAAACTATGATAGACGATTTTGATCCTGGCATGAAATACTCTATTCCTCATACTTGGGGAACTTATGGCATCATGTATAATAAGTCAATGGTTAAGGATGAAATTACTTCATGGAATGATCTTTGGGATAAAAAATATGAAGGTCAAATCGTAATGCCTAATTCACTGCGAGAATCCTATATGATTGCAGCTAAAATTATAGGATATTCAATAAATACGACTGATGAAGCTCAGCTTAAGAAAATGACAGATCTTTTAACTACACAGAAGCCTTTGGTTTACAGTTTTGCCAATGATAATGCAAGAGAACTGATGATTGGTGAATCTGCAGCACTGGCAGTTATCAACTCCGGTGAAATTATCTATTCAAAGGAATATAACGAAGATTTAGAATATATAATTCCAAAGGAAGGTACAGAAGTTTGGACTGATTGCTGGGCAATTACTAAATCTGTTCAAAATAAGGAGGCTGCAGAAGCATGGATTAACTTTATGCTTGACGGTGATGTTGCAGAAACAAACTTTGAATATTTGACTTATGCAATTCCAAATAAGGAAATTGATGATTTAGTTGATGAACCTGTTTTAAACCCGTCAAATTCAGTTCTTGCTAAATGTGAAACTCTCAAGAACTTAGGACCAGAAGGGGATGACCTTTACAGCAAATATTGGAAACAATACAAAGCGGAATAAATAATGAATTAAAAAGCCTTCATCGGACCGATGAAGGCTTTTTTTAATAGAGAAACTGGTAAAACCATAAAATTTTTTACTTTCTGTTTTTTTTAGGCAGATTTTCAGGTATTCTGCTAGACGCTGCCTAATTCTTTTAGATATGCCGATACTTTTAGGCATAAATTCAATGGTTTTCCTAATTAAGACAACTTCTTCACTCTTTTTAGGCAAGGGTTGCTGTGTTTTGCCTAATCATTTTTAATCAAGAGATATTTTAGGCAAAATTACCTGAAATAACCGGATTTCTATTAATATTTAGGTCTTGAACCCCTAAAAACGCTAAAAGTGGACTAAAATTCGTGGACAAAGTGTCCTCTTTCTTTTTCAATCTCAACTCTGTGGTGAGGTGTGTTGATTCCAGGAGAGCCGCCGGTGTGAAGGAAAATAACTTTTTCGCCTTGCTTGATTTTACCTTCTTTAATCATTTCAAGGATTCCTGCAAAGGCTTTGCCTGTGTAGCAAGGGTCCAGGATAATCGCTTCTTTTTCGGCCATGTAGTACATTGCATCGCGAACTTCCTTGCAAGGATTATTGTAAGCGCCGCGGTCATAGTCGGTGGTAATATCAAAATCATCCTTGCAAGCTTCGTATGAGAGACCGAATTCCTTGCGAATTCTGTCGTAGTAGTCAACAGCGTAGTCCCAAACATTTTCATACTGAAGGATGGTTATACCTGTCAGAGTGAGCGGCAGATTTTCATTTTTGATTGCAGCAAAGAGCCCCATGTATGTACCCATGCTTCCTAAAGTGTCTATGAGATGAGCACCTTCAAGATCAGTTCCTTTTATCTGCTCGGCTATTTCCATAGCACATTCATAGTAGCCCAAAGTACCCAGTTCGTTGGAGCCACCCATAGGGATAAAGTAAACTTTTTCGCCTTGTGATTCGTAGTGTGCGGTGACTTCCGAAATAGCCATTTCAGTCAGCTCGTCATCAGAGTGAATGCCATCAGGATTTTTAATCCAGACATCGCAGCCCATCATACCGTCAAGAAGCAGATTTGCTGAAAGTTCTCCCGGATATTGGCCGGTGCATACGATGGCACCCTTGAGACCTGATTTGCGCGCTACGGCACAAGTGAGTCTGCCATGATTAGTCTGAACGCCTCCGGTAGTCAGGAGCAGTGTTGCTCCTTTGGCTTTTGCATCAGCAACGAAGTATTCCAGCTTACGGAGTTTGTTGCCGCCCATACCAAGTGGTGTCAGATCGTCACGCTTTATGTAGAATTCAACACCCAGATCTTTTGAAATCTGAGACAGGTATTCTAAAGGTGTAGGTAAATATAAGAAGTTTTCTTTTTCGTGTCCAAGTAACATGTCGCTCCTCCTTAAAAATTATCTTATTTGCATTTTACCATATTGGTGCTATAATTTAACTAATAATTATTCAAAAAGGAGGATATTTTATATGGCATTCATGGATAAGTTAGGCCAAATAGCTAACAAGGTGGGCGATGTTGCCGGTGATACATTTGATTACAGCAAAGCAAAAGGCAAGATTGTGTTAGAAAGAGGCAAAATAAAAGACGTTAAAGAAGCAATTGGGGATTATGTGTACGAAGCAGCAAAGAATGATACTGAAATAGATATGAACAGAATTAAGGCATTTGTTGCAGAAATTGATGAACATCTGGCAGAAATAGAAAGATTGGAAGCTGAAGCAAAGCAAAGCGGAGAAGAACTCACAGGAGCTTTTAAAGGAGAATAAAGGATAGAACATGCTTGGCGTTATTGTCAACACATTAACCGTAGTAATAGGAAGTACCATTGGATTAGTAGCAAAAAAGGCAATTCCTGCGGAATGGACAGATTTCATAATGAAGGGAATCGCTCTTTGTGTAATATATATAGGAATATCAGGAACCCTTGAGGGTGAGAATACCCTTGTAATGATTATTTCAATGGTTTTAGGTGCTGTTATAGGATCATGGATTGATTTGGACAAGCATCTTAATAATCTGGCAGGTAAGCTGGAGGCGAGATTTAAAAAGCCGGGAGAAAAGGCAACTATAGCAGAAGGATTTGTTACTGCAAGTCTGCTCTTTTGCGTAGGAGCAATGACTATAGTTGGTTCTCTTCAAGCAGGTCTTGTAGGCGATAATGAGATGCTGTTTACTAAAGCTACACTGGACGGAATAAGTTCAGTTATATTTGCTGCCTCTCTTGGAATCGGTGTTCTTTTTTCGGCAGCATTTGTATTTGTTTTCCAGGGGTCAATAGTTTTGATGGCGCAGCTCATAGCCCCTTTTATTGGAGATGTTGTGATTGCAGAGATGACCTGCGTTGGGTCGCTGTTGATTTTTGCTATCGCTTTGAATATGCTGGATCTGACTAAATTAAAGGTTATGAATTATACTCCGGCCATATTTATGCCGATTGCACTTTGTCCGTTGTTTGATTATGTAAGCAGTCTTTTATAAAACAAAACTCCCATATCAATTGGTACGGGAGTTTTTTAATGCAATTAAACTTTCTTTTCAAAAACATTATGACATCTGCTGCAGGTAACTCTGATTTTGCCTCTTCCTTTAGGGGCTCTGAGAGTCTGCTTGCAGGTAGGGCATTTGAAGTAACAGTAGTTCTTGCGGTCTCTTGATAAGTAAGATTTCAAAGGCAGGTGCACATAGGATATATACCATTGATTTTCAGCTCTGCGTCTTTCGATATTCTTTGAAAAGGCCCTGTAGTAGATATATATCCACATAAAAAGGGTGAGACGGCCCAGCAGACGACCAGGTATGAATAGGTCTGCCACTATGAATATCAATATGAGTTTGATCAGACCGATATTGAAGGCGTCAAATCCGTTACGCCCAATCATAAATTGTGCTAGTTTATATCTGAAATTTCCCATTTGAAATCCCCCTTGTAATTCTATTAGATACTTTACAACTCTAAATCTCCGATGTCAATGGGGGCTTTAAAAATCCACAAAATGTTCACAAAAAGACACAAATTGCTGACAAAAAAAGCGACATAATTGTCGCTTTTAGTTTAGTTTTTGAGGCTTTGCATTGGAGCAGGGATTCTGCCGCCTCTGTTAATCATTTTAGCTGAAGACTGAGGTCTCAGTTTCATAACAGGTCCGTTGCCCAGAAGTCCTCCAAAGTCAAGTTCTTCGCCTTCAGCAACACCGATAGCAGGAATTACTCTAACAGCGGTTGTCTTTGAATTAACCATACCGATAGCTGCTTCGTCTGCTATAATGGCAGATATTGTTGTTGCAGGAGTATCTCCCGGAATTACTATCATATCAAGACCTACAGAGCAAACTGCAGTCATTGCTTCCAGTTTTTCTATAGACAGTGTTTCCTTGCGTGCCGCGTCTATCATACCTGCATCTTCAGTTACAGGAATGAAAGCACCGGAGAGACCTCCAACTGATGAAGAAGCCATTACGCCGCCCTTTTTTACAGCGTCATTGAGCATTGCAAGGGCAGCGGTGGTGCCATGAGTACCGCATTGTTCGAGTCCTATTTCCTCTAAAATATATGCAACGGAGTCACCGACAGCAGGAGTAGGTGCCAGAGATAAATCAATAATTCCAAACGGTACACCTAACATTGAAGCTGCTTCTGTACCGACGAGCTGTCCCATTCTTGTAATCTTGAATGCAGTCTTTTTGATAAGCTCTGCAACTTCATTCAAAGGTGCATCTTCAGGAAGTCTTGACAGGGCTGCACGGACTACCCCCGGACCGGATACACCTACATTGAGGACTACATCAGGCTCGCTGACGCCGTGAAAAGCACCGGCCATAAACGGATTGTCTTCAGGAGCATTACAGAAAACTACCAGTTTTGCAGCACCGATACACTGCTTGTCCTTAGTGAGTTCTGCCGCTTCTCTTACAACTTCGCCCATCATTTTTACTGCATCCATATTGATACCGGCCTTAGTGGAACCGATATTTACAGATGAACATACGAAATCTGTTTCTGCCAGAGCACGAGGTATGGACTGAATCAATTCTTTATCTCCTGCGCTGAAACCCTTTTGAACAAGGGCAGAAAAACCACCGATGAAGTTTACGCCTACTTCTTTTGCAGCTTTGTCTAATGTCTTTGCATATTTAACAGGATCTCCGCCGCTGGCAGCTACCAGCATAGCAATTGGTGTAACACTGATTCGTTTATTTACGATAGGAATACCGTATTTGCGTTCGATTGATTCACCTACAGCAACCAGGTCTTTTGCCTTGGTTGTAATTTTGTTATATACTTTTTCGCAGGAGCGGTCGATGTCGCTGTCTGCACAGTCTAAAAGGGAAATCCCCATAGTTATAGTTCTTATGTCAAGATTTTCTTCTTGTATCATGGTTATGGTTTCCATGATGTCATTGAAATTAAGCATAGCGTGAAACCCTCCCAATCTTTAAATTCTGTGCATGGAATTGAAGATGTCTTCGTGCATCACGTGAATTACCATATCAGGAACGGACCTTTGGATAGCTTCTTTAAGAGCATCCAGCTCGCAGGAAATTTTGCTGATATCAATGACCATTACCATACAAAAATATCCGTCAAGGATTGACTGAGTTACCTCCAAAACGTTAGCATTTTTTTCTGCGCAGGAACCTGATACTTTAGCGAGGATTCCCACCATGTCTTTACCTATTACTGTTACTACTGCTTTCATTTTTTTCTCTCCTTTTTTATTTTGAAAGATCTGATACCAGATATTCTCCGTCTGCAAGTTCAAGATTGAGTTGTCGGTCGGTCAAGTATCTGATGTTCAATCTAGCATATTCATTTTCAAAGTACAACTTATTGGACTGTTTGTGACCGAATAGGTTGTTTCGGCACTTTTCATTTGAAACAAATGCACAGACAGGGCATTTGTCCCATTTGTGATTGCTGAAATCCTTGATACCGGGATACAAATCGTCAATTTGCGATTCAATTGATTCGCGCGCAATGAATCCTTCGACAAGCTGTCTGAAAGCCGGATGGAATGTTCCTGCGGTATTATCGTCGTCACTGATTATATCGCTGGATTTGAGGCCTACGCGTATTACATTGATCCCTGCATCAGTAAGTATTTTGTACATGCGGGCCGTGCGCATTACTGCATCTTCCTCGCTCATAGGAACATATTGTCCCAGCACCATTTGTTCGTAAAGCCCCGTATCCTTGATTACTACTGTTGGATAAAGTCTTGCTATATCAGGTTTTATTTTAACAGTTTCAAGGGCGGAATACAAATCATATTCTAATGTATCGCAAGGAAGGCCGATCATCAGCTGGATTCCGAGGGTAAATCCATATTCTTTAATAAGTGCTGCAGCCCGGTAAACACATGATGTGTCGTGGCCTCTGTTAGAGGCTTTGAGAACCGACTCCGCAAAGGATTGAACCCCAAGTTCGATTACATCTACACTGTAAGCTTTTAAATTGTTGAGGATTTCCTTATCGATATAGTCGGGGCGTGTTGAAAGGTGTATTTTGTCAATTACCCCTTTGTCCTTATATTCCTTGGCTACTTTAAGAAAGGCTTGCTGCTCTTCTAATGGGATTCCTGTAAAAGAACCTCCGAAGAATGACAATTCTATGGTTTCCATATTCATTTTCGACAGAGTAGACATATAGGTGGCTACCGTATTGTGAACGTCCTCAGGAGTTACCACCTTAGAATGAGCTGTAATCTTGCGTTGGTTGCAAAAGATACAGTCATTGGGGCAACCCTTGTGTGGAATAAATATGGGAATTATAGCGTGTTTTTTCATGTTATTTTTCCTCTATGATTGAACCGATATCTGTGAGGGGATATTGGTCGAAATATACTATTTCAAGGTTACGGGCTTCAATAAAACTCTTGATTTTGTCGTAATCACTGTGGAGGGTAATATCACCGTTAAACAGAATGAAGTTTCCTACTTTGCCGGAGGCACCCCCAAGGAATCCATAATCATAGCCTTCAAGGACGACTTGTCCTTTCTCAATGAGGAGCACATCAAGGCCCGCATTGAGGCAAGCCTTTTGAATACCTGCATCGGAAGTTATGATAGAGTTTTCGTCTACCACAACGCAGTTGCATTTGCTGTAGCCTTGAGCGACATGGATAGGAATAAGTCCTGCGTCGAGAACTGCTTTTTTTAGTTCAGGTGCAGTGATTTTGCTGTTGTGTATAAAAAACTTACCTGTAGAGCAGCCATTGTATATGGCGTGTCCCGGATAATCATGTGTAAGCGTGGACGTATCTCCGTGAAACAGACTTTTACCCAGGTCACACATATAGATATCAGGATGGCAGGAAATAGGGGGATCAATATCAGCCTGGCTTTCCACTTCGATAATTTTGTACCCTTTGGTGACAAGATAATCCTTTATTATTTTATTCGCATTTTTGCTTATATAAACATTATTCATAACTATTATAGTATACACCATAATATGAAATTGTGCTATAATTACCATCAAAGGAGAGAAAGATGATAAAGATAGGTAACGATTGGGACGAAATCCTTGCAAGTGAATTTCAAAAAGATTATTTTCAAAAACTTTGGACTTTTTTAGACGATGAATATGAGAGAGAAACCATCTATCCTCCAAAGGAAGATATTTTTAATGCTCTTAAGTATTCATCATACAAAGATACAAAGGTGGTGATTTTGGGGCAGGACCCATATCACGAACCGGGGCAGGCTCATGGATTGTGCTTTTCAGTCAACAAAGGTGTTCAGGTGCCGCCGTCACTTGTAAACATCTACAAGGAACTTGAGGCTGATTTAGGTATTAAATCGCCGGGTCATGGATACCTTAAAGATTGGGCAGAGCAGGGCGTACTGCTTCTCAACGCCGGTCTTACTGTTCGCAAAGGTCAGGCTAATTCACACAAGGGTAAAGGCTGGGAAAAGTTTACAGACCACATTGTAGAAATTTTGAATGACAGACCTCAGCCGGTGGTATTTATCCTTTGGGGAGCCAATGCAAAAGCAAAGCAGGCTCTTATAACAAACAAGGAACACTTTATTCTTGCGGGTGCCCATCCAAGTCCGCTTTCTGCATGGAATGGATTCTTTGGTGGAGGCTATTTCAGCAAGGCTAACCGTTTCCTTGAAGTAACAGGTCAACAACCCATCAATTGGGAGTTAAAATAAGGAGGAGATTATTATGTTAATCGGATTAATTATTCTAGTTGTTTTAGTTATCGCTGTAGTTGTTATGTACAATGGATTCATTCGTCTGAAGAACCAGTGCGATGAAGCTTTTGCTACAATGGATGTATATCTCAAAAAGAGATACGATCTGATTCCTAATCTGGTTGAAACCGTTAAAGGATATGCAGCTCACGAAAAGGAAACTCTTCAGGGAGTGATCGAAGCCAGAAATATGGCAGCAGGTGCTGCGACTCTGGAAGAAAAGGCTGCAGGTGAAAAGGCACTGGCAGGAAATCTTAGAGGTCTCTTTGCTATTGCTGAAAATTATCCTGATTTAAAGGCCAACACCAATTTCCTGGACCTTCAGAATCAGCTCAAAGTTATTGAAGACGATATCGCAAATTCACGTAAATACTATAATGCGGTTATCAAAGAATTTAATACAAAATGCGAAGTATTCCCTTCAAACTTAATTGCTTCTATTTTTCACTTTGAAAAGAAGGCTATGTTTGAAGTTGACGATGCTGTAGAAAGACAGAATGTAAAAGTAAGCTTCCAGTAGGGAGGAAAACTATGAGAACTAATGTAATAAAAACAGCAAAAAGTGTTGTTATAGTTCTTCTGACTCTCGTATTGTTGCTTTCACTGATAACTACGGTAAGCGTACCTGCTTTTGCGGCTGATATGACCACAGAAGCTTACACTGTATATGTGGATGTCAAGAAGGATAATACATACAAGGTCACAGAACAGATTGATGTAAATTTCAATGCTCAAAAGCACGGTATATATAGATATATCCCAATGGGAAACTACAAAGATATGGGATATATGAAGATTAAAAAGGCCGACGTCAAGGACTGGGAATACACAACCTATGAAGAAAGCGGAAACTATGTAATCCGTGTCGGAAGTGAAGATGAAACTGTCAGCGGTCCACAAAGATACGTGCTGAATTACAATGTAGTTATATATGAAGACAGAGATGAAAAGCGCGACTTCTTCTACTTCGATGTAATCCCTACAGACTGGGAAACTGCAATCGATAAGGCGTATGTAACTGTAAAAATGCCTAAAAAGGTAAAGAAGTCAGACATAACCGTTTATTCCGGCTCCTATGGTTCTCAAAATAAGGACAGCGTTAAATGGGGCTATGATTCATCTAAAAAAGAGATTTTTATAGAAGGAACTAATCTGCGTCAGGGCCAGGGGGTAACTATCCTCTGCGAAATGGAAGAAGGATATTGGGTAGGTGAAAAAACCTACGGATGGGCAAAGACAGCGGCAATTATCGTAGGGACCATTATACCTGTTTTAATTGCAGTAGCTTGGTTCTTCTTTGGAAGAGATAAAAAAATAATACCTACTGTGGAGTTTTATCCGCCTGAAGGTATGAACCCTGCAGAAGTGGGATACATAATTGACAGAACAATTAACAAAGAAGATCTTGTATCGCTGATTATGTACTATGCGGACAAGGGATATGTTGAAATTGAACAAGTAAGCAAGGATGATTTTGTTATTCACAAGCTGAAAGATATGGGCGGCAATGAAAAAAACTATGTTCAGACTATCTTCAGAGGATTGTTTGCAAATCACAGAGATTCCATTGCACTTAGTGAACTGGACGAAGAGTTCGGAGAAAGATACGAGACTGCCTATGAACAGCTTTATAACAGCTTTATGAAGAAGTCTAATCAGCAGGTTTCTGTAATCTCACAAATTCTTCAGCTTCTGGCTATGCTGTTCCTATGGATAGGCCAAGGCTTTATCATCGGCTTTGCGACTTGGTACAGCGCAAATTATGTAGCAATGTTCGCTGCAATTGCAGCATTTATAATATCGATAATTTCGCTGATTGTACTGACTATTCAGAACAAAAATATGTATGTAGCTACAGGAATAAGCAAAATTGTCGGAGGCGCTTTGGGTTGGGTTGTAAAGATTCTTACGACTGCAATTTTCAGTTTTGCCATTGCTGCAATGTTTGGTTCTATGTGGATGGCACTCTTCTTTGGAATTCTGATTTTCGTAGGTGAAATCGGAACTGTTCTTATGGTTCAGCGCACAAAGAAAAGTATCGAACTTATGGGTAAAATTCTCGGCTTAAAGAACTTTATCGAAAAAGCTGAACTTGATAGAATCAATAAGTTGGTCGAAGAAAATCCAAATTATTTCTACAGTGTTTTGCCGTATGCTTATGTAATGGGCTTGACTGATAAGTGGGCTAAAAACTTTGAAAATATTCCAATGACAGGCCCAAGCTGGTATCGTTCCACTTACGGCGGATACGACGCCTTTGATGTATGGTACATCTCAAGAGCTATGGATCGCTGCGGCAGATCATTCAAGGATAACATTCATATTCCAATGTCGGATGATTCCGGCAGCGGCGGCGGAGGATTCAGCTCCGGTGGTGGAGGCTTCTCCGGCGGCGGATTCGGCGGAGGCGGTGGAGGAAGTTGGTAAACCCTTTTGGGTTTTCTCACAAGTCCTCGTTGCAAGAAATGCTATAAGCTTACTGCTCTATATGCAGGGAACTAAAACGAATCGCTGCGCTTAAGTTTTAGTTCCTAGCTGCCTATATTCGCAGTTTCACTGAGCATTTCAGTTGCGCCTGCGGAAGTTCGTAAACCCAAAGGGTTTACCATATCAAAAATATAAAGAGTTTGGTGCGTTGCACCAAACTCTTTGATTATTATTTACCGAAAATATTGCCGAAAAACCCTTTTTTCTTAGGTGGTTCGGCGGCTTTTACGTACTTTTCAATGGTTTCTTTCCAGAATGTTTGCTCAATTGGAGATACTGTAGTCATTAACATATCAATATCCTCCTGAGCCTTAAAATCTCCTGCCTTTGCTCTTACAAGCAGCTGTGCATAACGAATACAGAACAATTCCTCTGAACTGATGTAGTCATATGGCTTTCCGAACAGTTTTGCGATTTGTCCCCGGCAAAGAGAATCTCCTTTTTGGGCCGCAAAATAACACTCATCACCGATTTCAGAAGCAAGACCTGCATAGAATTCTACTTGCTTGTCAATCTGCACTTCATATTCTTCTGCCTCAGAATCCGATTGCTCAAGAAGACCGGCAACTCCGGCTCTGTGTAAGGAAGCCATACGGCGTGCCGCTGCAATATATCCGAGTTTTGCAGATTCAGTAAGCCAATATATAGCTTCAGCCGCCATTTGCTCACTATCGAACGCGTCATTGTTTCTAAGATCATTCCAAAGAAATTTATAAAGTAAATATGCTGCATTTCCATCAAGATATCGTCTTGCACATTGTATATAAATGTCTTTTTTGAATATGAGACGCTCCATTTGAGACAAAGATTCATAATCTACACCGGTGGCCTGCTTGATTTCCTCTAGAGGCGCTATATAACCTATATCTGCAAAAGCGAAACTTCTGTAAACAAATCTATTATTAAAGCAAGCATATTTTGAAGTGTAAGCAGGTACGGCACTTGTCGACGACATCTTATCTTTCCACTCTTGAAGCTTTGCATTTAAAACACTTTTTTCATTGCCCTTTGCTCCGTCGATATGTATATTATACAAATCTATAATAGCAACAATTGAGTGTTTGCTACCATTTTCTGCATCTTTAAGTAAAATAGGATCAATATAAATATTTGACATAATAATTCTCCTAATACATTTTTTTACATTATATCACGTGGGTGAGCCTGCTTCAACAATCTATGTTAACACGTATGCCCAAAAACAAAACTATCCCAAATTCGGATAAAACCTAAAGAAAAGGGATAGTTTTAACTAGTTTACATTTAAAACTATCCTGATTCATTTAAAAAACTTACAAAAGGGATAGTTTTGACGGCAAAACTCCGTTGAAGAAGTAAAAACTATCCTTTTTTTCGGAAAATGTGATTAAATGGGATAGTTAAATCAGCATCACAAGCAAAACTATCCCATTTTGCGTATATTATCGGCAAAATGGGATAGTTCGGGCTCTCGTCTTAATCTCATCAAAAAAGAGTTTGGTGCATCGCACCAAACTCTTTTTGCTAGCAGTGTGTGTGTAAGCCTACTTCAATAATCTTGTCGATTACTTCCTTGTAACTGAGGCCAACGCCGGCCATCATCTTAGGGAAGCGGCTTACGGATGTGAAGCCCGGAATTGTGTTTACTTCATTGAATACAATGCGGCCTTCAGGGGTGAGGAACATATCCAGTCTTGCGTATCCGCTGCAGCCCAGTGCCCTGAAAAGGGTGCGGCCTGCTTCTTTGATACGTTCTTCTGTTTCTGCATCGATTCTTGCAGGAGTGTGAATCTTGGAGTCAACACCTGTGTATTTACGGGTGAAGTCGAAGAAGCATCCGGTGAACAGTTCGATTTCGTCTACACGGCCTATGATTTCATCACTTTTGCCGTCGCCGATTATGGAGCAGCCCACTTCAAAGCCGGTGATTTTTTCTTCTGCGATAACTTCATCGTCATATTCGAGAGCGTATTCTACAGCAGCCATTAAATCTTTTGGATTTTCAACAACGGTAATGCCGTAGGAAGAACCTGCCTTTACGGGTTTTACGAAGAGAGGATAAATCAGATCTTTTGTGAGAGCCTGAACTTCTTCTTCGTTCATAGAACCGTTGAGGCTGGTAGCTTTTGGAACCGCAATTCCTGCTTCTTCAGCAACAACGTGAGCACGGTATTTGTCCATGCAAAGTGCGGATGACATTACGCCGCATCCCATCAGAGGAATGCCGGCCAGTTCAATCAGACCTTGAACTGTGCCATCTTCTCCGTTTTTACCGTGGAGCATAGGGAAGGCTGCGTCAAGTCTTGTAAATACAGGACCGTCTGCTGTCAGTTCAACCATACCGTGTACGCTTCTGTCCGGAACGATATAAGCTTTGACACAATCTTCTTCGTTAAACCACTCGTCTGCAAGGACTTTTTCTACATCACCGTAGAAGTGATACCAGTCTCCTTGCTGGGTAATGCCGATAGGAATGATGTCGTATTTTTCTCTGTCAATGTTGGTCAGTACGCTGTAGCTGGATTTCAGTGAAATTCCATATTCGCTGGAGCAACCGCCAAAAAGTACTGCAATTTTTTTCTTGTTCATTGTAATTCCTTCCTAATTTGCCTGTTTATTTCAGGTTTTCAGGGTTTAATCCTTTCAGTTCATCGATAACGAAAATACCGTCCTTGCGGATTAGCACATCATCGAAGTAGATTTCGCCGCCACCGTATTCGGGACGCTGAATCATAACTAAGTCCCAGTGAACGGAAGAATGATTACCGTTATCTGCGTCTTCGTAACATTTTCCGGGTGTCAAGTGGAAGCTGCCGCAGATTTTTTCATCAAATAGAGTGTCTTTCATTGGATGAAGAATATATGGATTAACGCCTATGGCAAATTCGCCAAAGTAACGAGCACCTTCGTCGGTGTCAAGCAAAGCGTTGATTCTTTCTGTATCGTTGGCAGTAGCCTTAACGATTTTTCCGTTTTCTATTTCAAATCTGATGTTTTCAAAAGTGAAACCCTGCTCTTCTGAGAATGTGTTATAAGAGATGACACCATTCATAGAATCCTTTACAGGAGCTGTATAAACTTCACCGTCAGGGATGTTGCGTTCGCCGTCGCATTTAATAGCAGGAATATCCTTGATGGAGAAGGTTAAATCTGTTCCGGGACCTACGATTCTGACCTTGTCGGTTTTGTTCATAAGTTCAACAAGTGGAGTCATAGCATCACTCATCTTCTTGTAATCTAATGTGCATACATCGAAATAAAAGTCTTCAAATGCTTCCTGACTCTTATTTGCCAGCTGTGCCATAGATGGATTTGGGTATCTGAGTACAACCCATTTAGTCTTATTTACACGATAGTCTAAAGTTGGAGTTGTAATTCTGTAATACATATTTAACTTTTCAGATGGAACATCGGCAAGCTCTGAAGTGTTTTCTCCCGCTCTTACTGCGATATAAGCGTCCATGCCTTTCATCTGATAAAGCTGGTATTCGTTCTGAAACTCGATTTGTTCTTCGTCACAGCCGAGCAGAATTTCTCTCAAAACAGATCCGTCTCTATGATTTACATAAGGTTTTGCACCTAAAGCATAGGCATCTTTGATGAGCTGTCTTACTAAAGGACGACAGCATTCTCCTTCATAATCTATTAAAACCTTTTCGCCCTTCTGCAAATTGCAGGAGTAGGAAGTGAGCAGGTTTGAAAGTTCTTTTACTCTTGGGTCCATAATTGCCTCCTCTTAAAAATTACTCTTAATATTATAACCTATAGTGAAGGAAATTAAAAGTGGCAGTTGATTTTGCACGTAAAAAATGTAAAATAAATATAGGTCAATTTAAAGAAAGTCAAGGTGCATTGTATGAAAATAATTTTCGTAGTAAATCCTAAAGCAGGAAAAGGCAAGGGACTGGATAAATTAAAAGAAAACATTGCTCAGGTTTCAAGGGAACTCGGTATTGAAGCCGGTTTTTATTTGACAAAGTCTGTGGGTGATGCAGAAGCATTTGCCAAGCTCACTGTTTCGGAAGCGGAAAAGAATAATGAACATATTCGATTGATTGCCTGCGGTGGTGACGGTACTGTGAACGAGGTTTTAAACGGCATTATTGGCCATGAGTGTGCTTCTTTTGGTGTAATGCCAATCGGTACAGGGAATGATTTTGTAAGAAACTATCCTGAAGCAGGGGATTTTATGAGCGTGGCGGCTCAACTGCTTGGCGAAGAAGAAAAAATAGATGTGATCAAATGTTGGGGAGAAATTGACGGAAGAGAGCAGACAAGATATGCAGCTAATATGTTCAATGTAGGCTTTGACTGTAATGCGGCAGACTTGACTGCCAAACTTAAACAGTATCCTATGATCAGTGGTTCCTTTGCATATCTGGCAGCCGTAGCCGGAACATTCATCAAGAAAAAAGGTGCTGATCTCAAGGTGGAGCTTGACGGAGAACTGGTCAATAACGGCAGTATTCTTCTGACCGCTATTGCAAACGGTGGTTTCTGCGGCGGAGGTGTTAACAGTGCACCTACAGCCGATGTACGTGATGGTCTGATGGATGTTAATGTGGTTTATGATATTTCCAGATTCAATTTTCTTAAACTGTTCCCTCATTATTCAAAGGGAACACATATGCAGCTTGCTGATATAGATAAGGTACTGTTATTCAAACAATGCAAAACGGCATCTATTGATCCTAACACTGACACAATGAGACTTTGCATCGACGGCGAGATTTTCGATGCTAAAAAAGTATATTTTGAAATGGAACCTCTTGCTGTAAACTTCGTGGTTCCTAAAGTTTTGGAGGGTTAGAATATGAAGTTTATTTGTTATCCAAAGTGTACCACTTGCCAAAAGGCAAAAAAGTGGCTTGATGAGCAGAATATTGAATATACAGAAAGACATATTAAAGACGACAATCCCACCTATGAAGAACTGAAGGAATGGTATGAAAAGAGCGGGTTACCACTGAAAAAGTTCTTTAATACCAGCGGACTACTTTATAAATCAATGGAACTGAAAAGCAAATTGCCTGAAATGAGTGAAGAGGAACAACTTCAACTGCTGGCCACAGACGGAATGCTGGTAAAAAGACCTTTGGTTGTTGCGGGTGATCGTGTTTTAGTTGGATTTAAAGAATCTGAATGGGAAATTTTAAAATAGTATTTAACCAAAAAGGAAGATGCACCGTGTAGTTGCATCTTCCTTTTTTACTTATTTTTTCTGTTTTCTTGCTATAGTTTTTGCTTCTGCTTCTGCATAAAGCTGTTTTTCGTATTCAGTTTCAGGTTGGTAAGGAGGTACTTTCTGTGCCTTACCGCTTCTTCCCATTGCTACCATAGTGAAATGAGCACAAAGTGCTTTTTCCGGACCGTTGTGAGAAGTCATATCTTCTGAAAATACTTCAACATAAACGTCCATGGAAGTTGTTCCCACATAGGCGATAGTTGCCTTACATGTTACCAGTGCACCTACGAAGATAGGCAGATGAAAAACCAGTTCATCAACACGAGCTGTCACGCAGTTGCAGTGTGCGTACTTCATAGCACATGCGAATGCGGCATTGTCCATAAACTTCATGATTTCACCGCCGTGTACATTGCCGGCAGGGTTTGCCTGATGAGGGAGCATTAACTGGCTCATTACTACTTGATATCTTGCATCCATTATTTTTCTCCTTTTCTCTTAAATGATATTGCAAATATTTTGTACTGATTATAATACATGGTGAAACTTTTGACCAGCAAAAAATATTTTATGGGCAACGCATTTCGACAAGTCTCGCCTGGGGTCTGTTGTATCATATGGACATGACGATTTACGGCGAATATCTTTTTCTGGAAAACTTTATAGTTGGGATGCTGCTTCTCCTGCTGACCGCCAGGCTTTCGGGGAATGACAGTACATGGGGAAAACTGTTTTTCGGTGCTGCTTTGTGTGGCTTGGGAGGTTTTACAATTTTTCTGGAATCAGGAGTAGTAACAGATGGCATTCTGCGTATTGCAATGCTTATGGCTGCAGTATATGTGGCCTTTGGGAGAAAAAATCTCTTAAAGCTAATGGGAATCTTCATGGTACTGACCTTCTTAAGCGGGGGAGCGGTAATGGCCCTTCTGCTGTGGCAACAGGAACCGGCCATAACACATCAGGGAATCATATACATAGATATTATTACATACTCCAAGCTGCTTTGCTTTGGGATCCTGGCCTTTGGTTTTTCTTATTGGTTTGTCATAATTGCTACTCGCCGCAAGAAAGAACTGGAGCTTTATGGACGGATTAAAATCCTTATCGAAGGAAGGGAGTATGAGTTTCAAGGTTTTATCGATTCAGGAAATACACTGGTTGAGCCCGAAAGCGGTAAGCCTGTAGTGCTTATGGATGAGAAAGGACAAAAGGATTTTGTAAAAATCCCGGACTGTATTCCTGACCGCTTTGCTATAGTTCCCTTCAGAACTGTAGGAACGGACAAAGGTTATCTTGAGGCTTTGCGCACCGATATTTTGACTTTTAATGGGACCGCATATTATGGGATTTATGTGGCCTTTTTTCGGGGATATTTTGACGATTACGAAGTTTTGCTCAGTCGCGATTTTTTAAAAGGGGGATTATTGGAAAATGCATAGAGAGTTGAGGCTGCTGTTTGAAATACAAATGATTAGATTGCTGGGAAAACTGAGGAAGCTTTTCAAGGTCAAGGAAGGAAAACTTTTTTATATAGGCGGAAGCGATGTTTTGCCGCCGCCTCTTGACAAAGATGAAGAACAAAGGATTCTGGAAGAATATATGGAAGGAAGCCTTGAGGCGAGAAGTATCCTGATAGAGAGAAATTTGCGGCTGGTGGTATATATAGCCAAAAAGTTCGAGAGTGCAGGAATCAATGTGGAAGATTTGATTTCCATAGGGACCATAGGACTTATCAAAGCCGTGAATACCTTTAAAATAGACAAAAATATCAAGCTGGCAACCTATGCGTCAAGATGCATTGAAAATGAAATATTGATGCACTTGCGGAGAACATCCAAACTTAAAAGTGAGGTAAGCCTTGACGAACCGCTGAATGTAGATTGGGATGGAAACGAGCTGCTTCTGTCGGATGTATTGGGGACGGAAGATGATTTGGTGTATCAACGTCTCGAAAACGAAATCAACTGCAAATTGTTGTATGGAGCTCTTAAAACCTTGGAACCAAGGGAGAAAGAATTGATGGAAATGCGATTCGGCCTCGGTCACCGCAAGGAAATGACTCAAAAGGAAGTTGCTGACAAATTGGGTATTTCTCAGTCATACATATCGCGTCTTGAAAAGCGCATTATAAACAGACTTCAAAAGGAAATCAAGAGATACGGATAATATGTAAAAGCTTGACTGACCATTAATTGCCATACATAGGAGATGGCGCCATAGTACATAACTAAACTAAAAATGTGGATAGGATTGGTGTGTATTATGGCGAACAAAGTGGAAATTTGCGGGGTAGATACCGCAAGACTGCCTTTATATAAAGAGGCTGAGATGATGAAAATGCTGGAACAGATCAAAGCAGGAGATATGGAAGTAAGAGAAAGATTCATAAAGGGCAATCTCAGGCTTGTTCTCAGCGTCATTCAGCGTTTTTCCGGCAGGGGTGAAAATCCTGACGATTTATTTCAGGTAGGCTGCATAGGCCTTATAAAAGCTCTGGATAATTTTGATATGAGCCATGGAGTAAAGTTTTCGACTTATGCCGTGCCGATGATAATAGGAGAAGTAAGACGATATTTGAGAGATAACAATTCCATCCGCGTTTCAAGGTCGCTGCGCGATTTGGCGTATAAAGCACTGCAGACTAAAGAAGTGTTATCACGAACTCTCCAGCGAGAACCAACAGTGACGGAAATTGCAAATGCAATGGAGGCAGGCCGGGAAGATGTGGTGACAGCTCTGGAGTCTATTCAGGAACCGGTATCTCTTTATGAACCTGTTTTTCATGATGACGGAGATGCCATATATGTTATGGACCAGGTTTCTGATACTAAAAATACAGATACAAAATGGATTGAAAATATTTCTCTTTCCGAAGCTATGAATAAACTGACGCCGAGAGAAAAACATATTCTTACAATACGCTTTTTCGAAGGTAAGACGCAGATGGAAGTAGCAAAAGAAATCGGTATCTCTCAGGCACAAGTTTCAAGGCTTGAGAAAAATGCGCTGGCTACAATGAGAAAGGAATTGATTTAAAGAAAACCTCGGTGCATATAATCTTAACAGCGTGCACTGGGGTTTTGTTGTTGAATTTTTGTGGTATATGTGGTTAAATAGAAATATATATGCAGTTTAATTTGCTTGTATTTTTAGGAGGAGAAATGATTTACACAAAAGAAGTAGAAAATATGTGTCCTGTTAACAAGGGTGCTTATCACGGTCCTGCTCCAATTCCGCAGGAAGGTAAGTGGGTTCAGGTTAAGGAAGTTTCAGATATTTCCGGTTTAACTCACGGCGTTGGTTGGTGTGCTCCACAGCAGGGTGCCTGCAAGCTTACACTCAACATCAAGGATGGTATCATCGAGGAAGCTTTAATTGAAACTCTTGGATGTTCCGGTATGACTCACTCAGCAGCTATGGCAGGTGAAATCCTCATCGGCAAGACTCTGCTCGAAGCTCTCAATACAGACCTTGTTTGCGATGCAATTAACACAGCTATGAGAGAACTGTTCCTGCAGATTGTTTACGGCCGCAGCCAGTCAGCTTTCTCAGAAGGCGGACTTGCTATCGGTGCAGGTCTTGAAGACTTGGGCAAGGGAACAAGAAGCCAGGTGGGTACAATTTATTCCACAAAGGCAAAGGGACCTAGATATCTGGAATTAGCAGAAGGCTATATTGCGGAAGTAGGTCTTGATGAAGAAGACAATATTATTGGTTACAAGTACATCAACATGGGCAGAATGATGGACGCTATCAAGGCCGGTGTTGATCCGATGGAAGCCATCGAAAAGGCAACAGGAACTTATGGAAGATTTGACGAAGCGGTTAAGAAGATTGACCCTCGTCATGAATAGGAGGAGACGGCTATGATTACATTTGAAAACTACGATAGAAAAATCGAGAAGATTTTAGCTGTTCTCGGACAATATGGAATTAAGGATTTAGAAGAAGCTCATGCAATCTGCAAAGAAGCAGGCTTCGATCCGTACGAAATCGTTAAAGGCATTCAGCCAATCTGCTTTGAAGATGCTTGCTGGGCATACGTTGCAGGTGCAGCTATTGCGCTGAAGAAGGGCTGCACAAAGGCAGCAGATGCGGCAGAAGCTATCGGCGAAGGTCTGCAGGCTTTCTGTCTTGCAGGTTCAGTAGCTGAAGACAGAAAAGTAGGCTTAGGTCACGGCAACCTGGCAGCAATGCTTTTAAGAGAAGAAACAGACTGTTTCGCATTTTTAGCAGGTCATGAATCCTTCGCAGCAGCAGAAGGTGCCATCGGTATCGCTAAATCCGCTAACAAGATCAGAAAGACTCCTTTAAGAGTCATCTTAAACGGTCTTGGCAAGGACGCTGCACAGATTATTTCAAGAATCAACGGATTCACTTATGTGCAGACTCAGTTCAACTACCAGACAGGTGCAGTTGAAGTTGTAAAAGAAATCCCTTATTCCAAGGGTGAAAGAGCAAAAGTTCGTTGCTACGGTGCAGACGATGTTCGTGAAGGCGTTGCAATTATGCATCTTGAAAAGGTTGACGTTTCCATCACAGGAAACTCCACCAACCCTACAAGATTCCAGCATCCTGTAGCAGGTACTTACAAGAAAGAATGTATCGAACAGGGCAAGAAGTACTTCTCCGTAGCATCCGGCGGTGGTACAGGAAGAACTCTGCATCCTGACAATATGGCTGCAGGTCCTGCATCCTACGGCATGACAGATACTATGGGAAGAATGCACTCCGATGCACAGTTCGCAGGTTCATCTTCAGTTCCGGCTCACGTGGCTATGATGGGCTTTATCGGTGCAGGCAACAACCCAATGGTTGGTATGTCCGTAGCAGTGGCAGTAGCAGTTGAAGAATCAGCAAAATAATTAGCTTGTAAAAACTCCCGCTTTATATAAACGGGAGTTTTTGTGTGAAGAATTAATATGGTGATATTCTCGATTATTGCTTTTCTCAGGTAGTAATGATATAATGGGCGGTAACTATGAGTTGATAAGTGAGGGAATAATTATGGGAAAGAGGTTGGCACCTCTGGTCATTTTAGCTGTGCTGGTCTCTGTTATAATTCTTACAGGCTGCAATATGAGCGGCAGTGAAAAAGTTTCAGCAATAACTTTAATCTCATCGAAAGATGGAATTGAAAATTGTTGTAAAGAATCTGTATGTGAAGGACTCAATCGTTTAAAAGATGATTATGAAATCAGTTTCACAGTCGTAGAGTGTGAAATGCCGGACTTATCAAATGCAATAGATAATGCGTGCAAAGAGTCAGATGTTGTTATTGTTGCAGGATTTAAATCCTCATATATAGCAGATACACTGGATAATTATCGTAAGATTAAGTTCGTTTTTGTTGACAGCACCGTCAACAATATAAGTGATTTTCCCAATACTTTATGCATAACTTATGCTGAATGGGAGAGTGCTTTTCTTGCGGGATATTTGGCAGCAAACATAACAGAGGATTTCGTTGTTGGCGTAGATTCGACCCTCGGTAGTGATATTTGCCGCGGCTTTGAAAAAGGTGTTAAATTTGCAAACAACGGGGCTCGCGTGATGCCGGGTATAAACAAAAGTGTATTATTCATTTCTCCGGGTGTTCTTAAGCTAGACGGTCAAATTATCTGTTCAGTTAAGGCTGATATGGGTCAATCTCTGTACGATATTATGACGCTACTGATTAAAGATGGCATTTGGAACGGTGGAGAAATATGGGAAGCCGATATGTCCAGCGGGTATTTGTCGCTGGAATACAATAGTGACTTGGCAAAAGAACTGATTCCAGAAACATTGCAGGAAGAAATTGAAAGAATATCTTCACAGATTATTTCGGGTGAAATAAAAGTGGAAACGACCTGATGAGGGTTGAAATAAAAATACAAAGGGGAAGAAAATGAAAAAACTAATTGCTCTATTATTAACAATGGTTTTGATTGCCGGATTGGCAGTTACGTTCACAGGCTGTGCAGGTGAGCCTTATTCAAAATATGATTTGACAGAGTATATAACTCTGCCGGATTATGATGAGTACGAAGTAGAAGTTCCAAGTGTTAAAGTTACAGATGCGGATGTACAAGCAGAAATAAAGTCTATTTTAGAAAAAGCTGCAACTACAAAAGCAGTAAAAGAAGGTACTGTAAAGAAGGGTGACAGCATAACAATTGCTTATGAAGGAACTTTAAAGGACGGTACGACTTCAGACGGTATGAAGACTGAAGGAACAACCATTACTCTTGGTTCAGCCGGATATATTGATGGATTTGAAGAAGGCCTTTATGGTGCAACTATCGGCAAGACAGTATCATTAGATCTGAAGTTCCCTGATCCATATACAAATAATAAGGATTTATCCGGTAAAGAAGTTACTTTCAAAGTTACTGTTATCAGTAAAAATGTAAAGGTTGTACCTACATTTAATGATGATTTCGTAAAAGAAAACAGTGAATTCAAAAACACTGCTGATTATAAGGCGTCTTTGAAGAAGGATCTTGAAAAGGAAAAATACGATGAAGCACTTCACGAAATAAAGGGAGAACTTTATTCAAAAATCGTAGAAAAAACCACTGTAGCCAAGTATCCTGAAAAGGAAGTTAAAGCACAAAAGAAAGAACTCGATGCAGAGTACAAAAGCTATGCAGCTTCCTATGGTTACGAATGGGAATCATTCCTTTCAAATCAGCTTCAGACAGACGAAGACGGCTATGAAAAGATGCTTGAACTCTATGCCAAGGAAATCGTTAAGCAGGAAATGGTAATTTATTTGATTGCACAAGATGAAGAATTAAGTGTGACAGATGAAGAATATGATACTTACCTGGAAACTATGCTTACTTCATCGGGATTTAAGAATGAGGCGGAATTCAAGGACTATACAGGTATGTCTCTGAAAAAGTATGCAGAGGAAAACAAGCTGGAAAGAGACCTGCTTTTAACAAAGATTCTTGATGTAATTTATGACCGTCTGGCAGATAAAAAATAAATATGTTCATTTAAAGGCAAGGCACAAAAAGTCTTGCCTTTTTTATAAAATCCCCTTGCATAAGTGTTATTCATAATGTATAATACATCCATTAGTTCAAATAAGAGACGCTTTGATGCGCCAAATAATTTAAACTATGCTCTCTGGAGAGAACCGTAATGGTCGCCGAAGGTTTAAGCATTCAGGTCTAAGCACCCTGAATGTGATATCTCAGGCAAAGAGGACAGAGCCTTAGTAGTTAAAGCTTATGTCATCTCTCTGGAAGCCGGGTTTAAAGCCTGGCTTTTTTCTTTATTATTTTAAGGGATTCCGACGAAAGAGCGGAAAGAAGGAGATGTAAAAATGTTCAATGAAATTCTAACCAAAATCAATGACCTTGCTTGGGGTGTTCCAATGCTGGTACTCATTATGGGTGCAGGTCTGCTGCTAACAGTCAGACTGGGCGGAATGCAGTTCCGTAAACTGGGGCTGGCACTGAAGCTCATGGTAAAGAATGAGGAAGGCGGAGAAGGCGAAGTGTCCAGCTTCGGTGCTCTCTGTACAGCTATGGCGGCAACAGTAGGTACAGGTAACATCGTAGGCGTTGCTGGTGCAGTACTGGTAGGAGGTCCCGGTGCTTTGTTTTGGATGTTCGTAGCAGCTTGTCTTGGTATGGCAACTAAATATGCAGAAGGTTTGCTGGCTGTTAAGTACAGAAGCATCGACGAAAATGGTGTGGCACTTGGAGGTCCTTTCCTTTATATTGAAAAAGGTATGGGAACTAAGTGGAAATGGCTGGCAAAGATGTTTGCTATCTTTGGCGTTGGCGCCGGTCTTTTAGGCATCGGTACTATGACTCAGGTAAACGGTATTGCGACAGCTGTTGAAAACTATTTTGACCCTGAAAAAGCAAATATCATGTTCTCCATCGGAGAAACAGGTTATACATATGCTACAGTAATTGCAGCGGTAGTAGTAACTGTTTTTGTAGCACTGATTGTTATTGGCGGTATTCAGAGAATCGCTGCCGTTACAACTATAATCGTTCCATTTATGGCTATTCTTTATGTAGCTGTTTGTCTGATTATTCTTGCAATGAATATAGAGGCAATTCCGGGCGCAGTTGTAGAAATTTTCAGAGGCGCATTTGGTCTTGATGCAGCAGCGGGCGGTATGCTGGGAGCGTTATTCGTTGCAATGCAAAAGGGTGTTGCTCGTGGTGTATTCTCCAACGAGGCAGGTCTTGGCTCTGCACCTATTGCAGCCGCAGCAGCTAAAACCAAGGAACCTGTAAGACAGGGTCTTGTAACTATGACTGGTACATTTATGGATACTATCATCATCTGTATGATGACAGGTCTCACTATCCTGGTTACAGATGCTAATATTGTAGCAGCTGAAAAAGGTCTTGAAGGAGCTTCAATCACTGCATATGCATTTGGCGTAGGCGGTCCATGGGGACAGAGTGTTGGTTCATTCATTCTAATGATTTGTCTGGCGTTCTTCGCAGTAACAACTATTTTAGGATGGGATTACTATTCCGAAAGATGTCTGGCTTATTTAACAAACAACAATATGGCTGTTCAGAAAGTATTTAAGTGGCTGTATGTGTTAGCTGTATTTGCAGGTCCATTCCTCACTGTATCTGCAGTTTGGACTATTGCAGAAATCTTTAACGGATTTATGGCGATTCCAAACTTAATCGCACTGATTGCATTGAGTGGTGTTGTTGCGGCTGAAACTAAATCTTTCTTTGAAAGAGTTAAGGACGATCCTAAATTAATTCAGTAATATATACGAGCATTTATGCCCCTCTGCCGGTGAAACTGACGGAGGGGCTTTTTTGTTGTCATATTTCCTTCGTGAGACAATAAAATAATACGGAGGAGGGACAAGGGATGATTAGTACGGATAAATTAAAAAACAAAGAGGTAATAAATATTGCGGACGGAAGAAGTCTCGGGTTTGTTTATGATATTGAGGTGGATCTGGAAAAAGGCGTAATAGACGGCATTGTAATACCGGGGACAAGAGGCTTTATGGGTTTTTTTTCAAAAGGAGAAGGTGATGTGATAGTTAAGTGGGACAGAGTCCGGACCATAGGCGACGATGTGATCCTGGTAGATTTAGGCGGTTTCTAGTTTGTACTCTTGCAAGGCATCCACAATATGTAGTATAATAATATAGTTAAAAAAAGGAGGGTGTAACTATGAAGTGTCCATTTTGCGATAATATAGATACCAAAGTTATAGATTCAAGACCTACTGAAGACGGACATGCCATCAGACGCCGCAGAGGCTGTGATGCGTGCAATCGTCGCTTTACAACTTACGAAAAGGTTGAAGAAATCATTCTGATGGTTGTAAAGAAAGACGGAAAGCGTGAAGCCTTTGACCGCAGCAAGGTTCTTAATGGTATTATTAAAGCTTGCGAAAAGCGACCTGTAACTATGGCTACTATGGAAGCTATGGTAGATGATATAGAAAAGACATTGAACAATTCCATGGAAAAGGAAATTGAAAGCTACTATATCGGCGAACTTATTATGGAACAGCTAAAGAATGTGGACGAAGTGGCTTATGTCAGATTTGCATCCGTTTACAGACAGTTCACAGATGTTAACACCTTCATTGCAGAAATTGAGAAACTTATCGGTCCTAAGAGAGCCGGCAGAAAGTAATATAAGGAGAAGCATTTAATATGAAAGCAATTTACAGAATAGCGGTAGACGGACCTAGTGGTGCAGGAAAATCTACTGTAGCCAAAGCTATTGCGAAGAAATTAAATATTGAATACATTGACACCGGTGCAATGTACAGAGCTCTGGGGTTAAAGATTCTGAACAACGGAATCGAAATGAAGGACGAAGATTCTATAAAAGAACTTTTGAAGGAAACAGAGATTGACTTTGTCAACGGTGACATTATTTTAGATGGACAAGTTGTGAGTCATCTCATCAGAACTCCTGAAGTTTCCATGGCGGCTTCAGCCTGTTCTGCATATCCTTTTGTCAGGGAAAAACTGGTTAAAGCTCAGCAGCAGCTTGGTGCCAGCAAATCTGTTATTATGGATGGCCGCGACATTGGAACAGCAGTTTTCCCTGATGCAGAATACAAATTTTTCGTTACAGCCAGCGACGAAGAGAGAGCAAAAAGACGTTATGAAGAATTAATTGCCAAAGGTGAAGATGTGACCTTTGAGCAGGTTCTTGTAGATATAAGACAGCGCGACTATAACGATTCGACACGCGCAGCAAGTCCTTTGAGAAAAGCAGATGACGCGGAAGAACTTGATACTACAAGTATGACTATTGACGAAGTCGTAGATTATGTATGCAGCAAGATTAAGTAAATATGAATAATAGAAATCTCCTGTGGGAAAATACCATGGGAGGTTTTTTTATGGAAAAAATCAAAAAAAGGGTTAAATTGATCATAACAATATTTTCCATATTGTTATTTCTCTTAGGCTGCCGTATCTGGTATATACAGGTGGTTTGCCATGATGAGCTGACTTCTGCAGCCAATTCTCAGTATTATATATCATTACTGGGCCTGGATACGAGAGGTAATGTGCTTGACAGAAATTTAAAGCCTCTCACTGGTGGGACACAAGAATATTATTATATTATAAATAAAAATTGCGTGGATGAAGAATTAGGAAGGATTATGGATTATTTAAGTGCCGACAGGCTGACAAAGGATAATTCTTCGTATTTTGTGTATAGAACAGAAATATATAACAGTCACATAAACGAAGTTCTCAAAACAGACTATGATGCGTATGTCTTTGAAAATCAATCCAGATATGCAGACGAACAGCCGGCATGTCACTTGATAGGTTATTTAAATGAGGACGAACAAAGGGGTGTATCGGGACTGGAACTATTGTATCAAAGGGAACTTGAGCCGTCAGGAAACAGTCTGGCTGTATTGGCCGATGCAGCGGGAAACATATTGAATGGATTGGCACCGACGATAGTTCAGACTAAGGATATTAAGAATATGACCGGAAGCGGTTTGGTTACTACCATAGACAGACGTTTACAGCACATATGCGAGCAGGTGTTGAAGCAGACTGAAAAGGATGGAGCGATTCTTGTTATGGACAGCGACAATGGTGAGATTTTGGCGTGGGCATCCGCGCCCACATTTAATCCCAACGATATTGAGTCTCATTTATATGCTGATGATGACTGTCTCGTGGATAAGGTCTGTCAAGGAACTTATGCGTCCGGTTCTGTGTTTAAAATTGTTACAGCAGCGGCAGCACTTGAGTCCGGTAAAGCTGACATAAAAACTGAGTTTTTGTGCAGTGGAAAAGTAACCGTCGAAGGTGTTGAAGTCAACTGCTCAACAGGCGGAGAAAAGGGTCACGGAAAAATTGATATGAAGGAGGCCATGGCACAATCCTGTAATTGCTATTTCGTTCAGTTAGGTGAACAAATTGGTTGTACAGAAATTATTGAAATGGCAAGGACTTTGGGCTTTGGTGAAAAGTGCTTTGATAATTTTCCCGGTGAAGCATCAGGTTATATACCTTACCCACAGGATGTAGGACCATGGGATACTACTAATCTTTCCATAGGTCAAGGCGACATTCTTGTCACACCGCTGCAGACAGCAAGGGTGACAAGCCTTATAGCCAATGGTGGTATGAAAATTGAGCCTAAGCTGATTATGAACGATGCAGAGACGGAAAAAGTCAGGGTCATAAAAAAGGAAACGGCAGGTTTAATTGATGAAATGCTGAAAGAAGTTATGAAATCGGGAACCGGTGCAGGAGAATGGAAGCTGCCCGTCGGAGGAAAGACGGGCACGGCAGAAGCTTTTTCTTCCGGTGAAAACATCAATAACTGTTGGTTTACAGGATATTTTACATCAGGGGAAAAAACGTATGTAGTAACTGTATTGATAGAAGATGGATTAACCGGCTCATCTACTGCCATCCCTGTTTTTAAACCTGTGTACAACTATCTTGCAGATAATCTTTAAGCTTTTCAAGAGCCTTTTTTTCTATCCTTGACACGTAGGAGCGGCTGATTTTAAGAGCTTCTGCAATTTCTCGCTGGGGAAGAGGCTCGTGACCGTTCAGACCATACCTATATGCAAGCACGGTTCGTTCTCTCGGTGTTAAAACCTTTGCCAGTGCATTGTAAAGCTGACCGACTTGAATTTTGAGACTGATGGAGTCAATGATTTCATCGGTGTCACTGCCCAAAATATCGTTTAGACTGATTTCGTTTCCGTCTTTGTCGGTCCCTATTGGGAGACTGAGAGAAACTTCCTGACGCACCCGTTTTCCGGCACGGATACTCATTAGTATTTCGTTTTCAATGCACTTGGCAGCATACGTTGCGAGCCGCGAAGATTTTTTCCCTGAATAGGTATTTACTGCTTTGATTAGACCGATGGTTCCTATGGAAATAAGATCATCCTGGCACGTACCGGTACCCGTGTATTTTTTTGCGATGTGAGCCACAAGCCGTAGATTGTGTTCTATTAACATTGACTTGGCATACGGATCGTTGTTTTCCAGCAGTCTGACGTAATATTGTTCTTCTTTTTCTGAAAGTGGACTCGGAAAAGAACTGCTCATTTATGTAAACCCCCTCTATAGATTAAAACTATATGCGTCTTAAAGATGTCCGGTGCTTGCCAATATGAAAATATGCAAGTACCTATTTAGAGGGGATTTTGGACTAATTATCTGCCTTTTTCAAAGGACAGACAGTCTGTGCACTGGTCCATATTAGGGTTAGCTTCGTGTGTGCCTACGGTAATGGCATCAAGTGAACAGTAATTTTCCTTTTTTTCGTGGTACTTGCACTGGTCTACAGTACATCTGATAGTCTGATTGTTTTTACAAGACATAATAATCCTCCTTGTTGTTGAACTTTCAAAGGGTATTATGACCAAATCTTCACAAAATAATACGCCTTCATCACTTGTACTTGGAACCAAAAAATGATATAATTTCAAATGATACTATGCATTTGGGAACTATGGGAAATTTTGGTAAGAAAGTTAAGTTTTCATTTTTTTCGAGAGGAGAAACATTATGAAAATTAAACTTTTACCGGAAGAAGAAAGACCTGTTGAGAAATGCTTATCTATGGGAGTAGAGAGCCTTTCAAACAGTGAACTTCTTGCACTGCTGATTAATACCGGCACAAGAGATAAGTCGGCGATGGCACTGGCAACAGAAGTTCTTGCAAAAGATGAAAGAGGTATCAGCTATCTTAAAGAAAGTTCTGCAGAGGAACTGATGACCATTGAAGGGATCGGGCGAGCAAAGGCTACCAGAATTATGGCTGCCTGTGAGCTGGGAAAGAGGATCTCATCAAGAACAGTTCGCCAAGGGGACAGAATTGAAAGCGATGAAGACATTGCTGAACTTTTTATGGAAGATATGCGATATCAGAAGAGAGAAGTCTTTAAAGCCTTACTCTTGGATTCCAAAGGCGGAGTAATTTCAATTGAGACAATATCTGTCGGCGAATTAAACAGTACATTGGTTCACCCTAGAGAAGCTTTTGTTCCGGCTGTCAAAAAAAGCGCGGCGTCAGTGGTGTTTGTACATAATCATCCCAGCGGCGATCCTACGCCCAGCAAGGAAGATTATGAAACTACCCAACGGTTGATGGCTGTGGGCAATCTTTTGGGAATTCGTGTACTTGACCATTTGGTTATAGGAGACGGCCGGTATATAAGTATAAGAGCACTGGGAAATTATTAAAAGGAGTAGAAATATGTTTTTTAGCTTTTTTAAACCAAAAGATCTTGGAATTGATTTAGGAACTGCGAACACTTTGATTTACGAAAAGGACAGCGGTATCATTCTTAACGAACCATCTGTAATTGCAACAGAAGCAGACACAAAAAAGATTCTGGCTGTCGGAGCTGACGCCAAAGCTATGCTGGGCAAAGCACCTAAAAATATCTCTGTAGTAAGACCTCTTCAGGATGGGGTTATTTCTGATTTTGACAGAACAGCAGATATGCTTAAGGCCTTCATTGAAAGAGCTATTACAAGCAACAAAATCAAGAACTTCCGTGTGGCAGTAGGTGTCCCTACAGGTGTTACAGAAGTTGAAAGAAGAGCAGTTGAAGAAGTTGTAAGAGGAATGGGAGCAACTGAAGTTTATATTCTTGAAGAACCAATGGCAGCGGCTATCGGTGCAGGAATGCCTGTAGACGGAACTACAGGATGTATGATTGCTGATATCGGCGGCGGCACAACAGACGTTGCAATCATCGCTTTAGGCGGCATTGTCTCCAGCACTTCAATTCGTCATGCAGGTGACAAGTTTAATGAAGCTATTATTCAGTATATGAGAAAACGCCATGCACTGCTCATCGGAGAAAAGACAGCAGAAGAATTAAAAATAAATATCGGCTGTGCATGTATGGATGAAGATGAATTTGGAAATGAAATTATTAAGACTATGAATGCAAGAGGTCGTGACATAATATCAGGTCTTCCTAAGACATTGGAAGTTACAAACAAGGATATGATGATTGCTCTGCAGGAAGCTATGGATATGATTGTAGATGCAGTTAAAATTACAATCGAAAAAGCACCACCTGAAATTGCAGCGGATATTGCTGAAAACGGCATGATGCTGTCAGGCGGCGGAGCTAATATCTATAATCTTGATAAGTTAATCAAAAAGAAAACCGATATGGATGTTGCTATTGCAGCTAACTCTTATGAGGCTGTTGCAGTGGGAACAGGCACATCCCTTGATAATATCGAAAAACTCAAGATTTATACAAAGAAATCCAAGAGAAGAGGATAATTACTTATGAGATGGATTAGAGAACACAAATTAATAGCAGCGCTTATATCTTTGTTGTTGGTGCTGGTAATTATATTTGTAGTATCTATGTCTTCGGGACAGGGAAACAACTCCCTGACAGATGCGGTAAACCAAGGTACTACCGGAGTTTCGGGGTTTTTGGCAAATGTAGGCAATGGAATTAAAGACAATATTGCAGGTCTGTTTTCACATGGCAAAATGCAGGACAGAATCGAAGAACTTGAAGCCGAAAATGAGAAACTTAAGAGAGAACTTTCTGAAACCAAATTGGAAGAAAGTCAGCTTGAACAGCTTAAAGAACTTTCGGCATTGCTTGGATATGATTATATCAAGCAGGGACACAAGGTTGTTACTGCAGATGTCACTCTTAACGATAAGTCTACGTGGACAGGTACGTTTATAATTGACAGGGGAACAGAAGCCGGTATTTCTGTCGGTAAAATTGTAATTAACGGTTCCGGCCTTGTCGGCAAAATCACTGCGGCCGGAGAAGGCTGGGCAAAAGTAACTTCAGTTATTGACAGCGGCAGCAATGTAAGTTTCAAACTTTCCAGAAACGGCAGCCAGCTTGGCGTTGTTTCAGGAAATTCAAAAGGTTCTCTCAGCGGATATATGCTGGATAATGAGTCAACTGTAACAGAAGGGGATATCATCTTAACTTCCGGGATGGGAACATTCCCTGCAGGACTTGAAATCGGTAGTGTCAGAAGCATTACAAATAACAGTAACACACTGATTAAGGAAATCACTGTTGAACCTGCAGTTGATTTTAACAGTTTAAGGAAGGTATCGGTGATACTATGAAGTACTGGAAAGCAGGATTAGCTTTTCTCGTTGCTTTTTTAATCCAGCCATCTTTTCTCAATGTTATCAGCATCGGTGGCTATACTCCTAATTTGATTCTATGTTTGGTAGTCATTTTTTCTTTCTTGTATGAAGAAGAATTGTATGGAGTTGTTTTCGGGGCGATTTTCGGATTGCTGTATGATATATGCTACAGCAATGTGATTGGCCCTACGCCGATAGCATTGGTAATAGTGGCATTTTGTATTATATTTGCCAGAGAATTTGCTAACATAGAAAATATAGTTAATATGTGGGTGGCATCTGCGTTGTCATTTGTAGGTTACTATGTGATAAACTGGGTGCTGATTCACATCGCAGGTAATCCAATAGGCCTTTCGGTGGTGTTTGGCCATATTCCATGGGTTACTCTTTATTCCATGATTGTTATTACAATTATGTACAAATTCCTTATAAAGAGGGTTGTCAGATATCATAAAGACAGGTATTTTAGATGAATAACAGATTCCTTAATTCTAGATTCAATCAAATAGTGGCGATTATAAGTATCCTTGTACTGATTTTATGTATAAGGCTTTTTGTGTTGACTGTTGTACAGCATGACACATGGAGTAATGCTGCTGCTAATCAGAATACAAAGGAAATCACAACTACAGCTCCGAGAGGTGAAATTTTAGACAGATACGGCAGAGTAATAGCTACGAATAAGCAAGTGTTTACTGTTGAATTCAATGTGAGCGGTCTCAGTACCGAACAGATAAACGACGCAGCTTACGGTATTGTTAAAATTTTAGAGAGAAACGGTGATGAGTACGTAGACAACTTCCCTATTCTTATTTCTTCTTCAAAGGATGGATATACTTATTCATATACCTATGACCAAAATAAGCAGAAGTGGCTTGCACAGCAGGGATTTTCATCTTCTTTTACGCCTGAACAGTCTTTGAATGCTTTGCGTAATATTTATGACATAGACCCTGAAATTGATAGATACGAGGCAGTGAAAGAATTGCAGACCACTTATGGGGTGTGGCCTCCTATTAATGTCAGAAGTATGACTTATACTTATGACTTAAGTAAAAAATATTTTCTGCAGAAATACGGTCTTGACGAAGATCTTGATGCAGAAGAAGCCTTTAAAGAATTGCGCAAAGAATACAAGATTGATGAAAATCTTTCGGATCTGGAAGCAAGGAAAATATTCAGAATAAGAGAAGAGATAAAGTCTTTAGGATATAACAAGTATCGCTCCAGCACTATTGCAACTGACGTAAGCGATAAAACAGTAATTTATGTTGAAGAACAGATTTCTTCACTTCCGGGTGTTGAAATCGGTTCGGACTCAATAAGATACTATCCAAACGGAAGCACATTGGCCCATGTTATAGGATATATGGGTAGTATTTCAGATTCCCAGTATCAGGAATATGTAGTTAACAAAGGTTATCTTGCGACTGATCTGATAGGTAAAGATGGTATTGAAGCATCTATGGAATCTGTATTGAAAGGCACAGACGGTGTAACTACGGTCAGAGTTGACAGCGGCGGTAGCTATATCGAAACTATAAGCAAGACAGATGCCGAAGCAGGTAAAAACGTATATCTGACTGTAGATTTGAATCTGCAGAAAGTGGCGGAAAATGCGCTTGCTAACGGAATCAAGGCTGTTAGTTCAGGTACTGTTTTTAAGGGCAAATACGGAAGTACGAGAATGTCCAAATATTCCAACTGCCAGACAGGAGCTGTAGTTGCCATAGAGGTAGAAACCGGCGATGTTTTAGCTATGGCCAGCTACCCTGATTATGACCCGAATATTTTCGCCCAAGGTATTTCCAATAAGGATTGGGCCTCAGTTCAAAGTGTTAACCCAAGGGACTATTTGGCTCCTACACCTTTATACAATATAGCTACTAAAACTTCCGTTCAGCCTGGTTCAACTTTCAAACCGGTTACTTCCATTGCGGCACTGCAGTGCGGGCTGGACCCTGATATGGAAATCTATGACAAGGGTTATGTCAAGGTAGGAAACAGAACTTTCGGCTGTGACACATGGAACACATACAGAGGAAGCCATGGATGGGAAGACTTGTCTGAAGGTATTCAGAATTCATGTAACTTCTATTTCTACTGTATCGCTACGGGTACTAACTGGAATAACGGAAAGTCACTGGGATATAGCAAAGAGATAACTATTGAAAAAATTATGGAAGTTGCCAAAGAATTCGGTCTCGGTGAAAAGACAGGTATTGAGCTGGATGAAGGTATTACATCCATAGCATCTGCTGAAAAGAAAATGGCAGGTATGAAAAATTCTCTGTGGTATCACTTGTATAACAATGCACACCAGTATTGGCCGGAATCTATAGTTTCCGATGAGGAAAAACTAAGAAAAGATATTAACACCATTACAAGCTGGATTGAAGAAAATCCGTCCAGAGGAGAAATAATCAAGCGAATAGAGGAACAGACCAGTGTTCTTGAAAATAAGGTGGAAACTGTAACTGACGTATGTAAGTACTCCTACTTCAACCAGGCACAGTGGACCATCGGGGATGAGTTTAACATATCTATCGGTATGGGTGATAACGCATATACGCCTCTCCAAATGGCAAACTATGTTGCAACCCTGGGTAATAACGGTAATCGAAATCAAGTCAACATCGTAAAAGGCATTGAAGGTGAGGGTGAAACGGTTAAGAAAGAACCTTACCAGATTGATGTTTCATCTGATGATGTAGGCGAAGTTCTTAAGGGCATGAGGAAGGTAGTCACAGGCGGTACTTTGGCAGGTACCTTCAGAAACTTCAAATACGAAGTTGCCGGAAAGACCGGTACTGCTGAAAAGCAGGGTTATATTCAGCCTAAAGATGAAGTTGCATATGTTAAAAAATATCTGAGCAGGATAACTTCAAAGGTTTCCTGGAGTCAGGTAGAAACAGAAATGAAGAAGCTTATGAAAGATAATCCTGAAAAGTATCCTACTGAAAATGATGCAGTAGATCAGGCACTTATCAATGCAAGTGGTAAAAAAGTAACTTATGATCAAATCAACAGATATAAAGATACTTATGATTCTTTCGCATGGGTTATTACCCTTGCACCTGCTGATGATCCTAAGATTGCAGTAGTTGTTTTACTGGTGCAGGGAGGCGTATCTTTCAATGCTGCCCCTATAGCAAGAGAAGTTATAGGAACTTATCTTGACGGTTTGGGAACAGTAGACAAAGTAGATTTGAGCACTAATATTCAGTAATATATTTAGAAAAGGAGGTAAAGGTCATGGGCAAGGCTATCGTGATTGCATCAGGAAAAGGCGGGACAGGCAAGACTATGTTTGCAGCCAACTTAGGTGCTACTTTAGCTAAACAAGGGCATAAAGTGGTATTGATTGACCTTGATACGGGCCTTAGAAACCTCGATTTGTATTTGGGTTTAGAGGATAGAATTGTATATGATGTCAATGATGTTTTGACAGGTGTCTGCAGAATTAAGCAAGCCCTTGTTAAAGACAAGACTTTTCCGGGGCTTTACTTTATGGCGGCTTCGCCTCAAAAGCCGAGCGGTGAAGTAACACCTCTTCATATCAAAGTCCTTTGTCGCAAACTTAAAGAAAAATTTGACTATGTAATAGTGGATGCACCTGCAGGCATTGACGATGGTATGGTGATTGCATCTTGCGGGATGGATATGGGTATAATTGTAGTCAATCCGGAATATGCATCTCTCAGAAACGCGGAAATCGTAAAAAATACTTTAGAAGAGCAAGGTGTTTCCAACATTGCTTATGTAATCAATAAGATTAATTTGCAGTTGATAGAGTCAGGACGTGCACCTTCCTTTGAAGAGGTTACTAAAAATATCCGGGACAAGATTGTTGGGATTATTCAGGAAGATGAAAATATTCATATTTCAACCAACCTTGGAATTCCAATCGTTGTTATGGCAGAAACATATATTGCCAAGAGCTTTTGGGCGATGGCAGAAAGAATTAAAAAAATGTTTTAAAAAATATATGCATAATTTTTTATGAGTTGGTATGATCAATCGGACTATCCTTTTTGCTGATTCTTTTCGCGGAAAAGGATAGTTTTGCTTAAAAAGCAATGCCAATTATCCTTTTTTACAATATTGTGCTAAAAAAGTGATAGTTTTTGGACCTCCAGTGGAGTTTTGACGCCAAAACTATCCCTTTTTTGTTTTTTAAAAATGAATCAGGATAGTTTTAAATGTGTACTCATCAAAACTATCCCCTTTTGCTAATTGTTTTCGTGAAATGGGATAGTTTTCTTTTGAAGGTTTGCTCAACATAAAAAGGACGGAATTCCGTCCTTTTTTTAAAATCTTATTGCTTTACTGTTGATTCCCACGTTGAGAATTACTCCGACAGTAATCATACTTGCCATTACAGAGGTGCCGCCACCGGAAAGGAACGGCAGGGTGATGCCGGTAACCGGCATAATGCCTAATGTCATGGCGATGTTTTCGAAAATCTGGAACAGGAACATAGCTGTAAATCCTGTAACAATTAATGCACCGTACATATCGATAGCATCTCTTACTATTGTAGTGAATCGGAAAAGTAACCCTCCGTAGAGAAGTATTACGAAAACTCCGCCTACAAATCCCAACTCTTCAACGATTACAGAAAAAATAAAGTCTGACTGTTGAACAGGAATGAAATCCAGATTTTTTTGAGTTCCGTTAAAAAGTCCTTTTCCAAAGAATCCTCCTGAACCAATGGCAACTTTTGATTGCCATACCTGGTAGTTGCCGGGCAAATCCAGATTACCGGGATGCAAAAAGGCTTCGATTCTATCCTTTTGATAACCGCTCAAAAGATTGTAAACCATAGGAACCGCAGCAGCTACACCTATCACGAACTTTGCCAGAATTTTGTAATCGAGACCTGCGAAGAATACCATAAATGCCCATCCCACCATATATACGAGAGCACTACCCAAGTCTTCTTTGAGGACTATAGCAATGATAGGGAGTGCATATAAACCTGCTTTGATTACTCCTCTGAATTGTTTCAAATCATCTCTGTGCTTTGAAAGGTAGCTGGCCATAAGTAAGACAAATAGAATTTTGACAAATTCGGAAGGCTGGACTGTAGTAATCCCCAAGTTCAGCCAAGCCCTTGAACCATATATTTCGAGGCCCAGGCCTGGGATATATACTGACAGCAGCAATACTACAGCGGCGATGTACATATATTTTTCAAGACCGAGGAAGAACGTGTAACCCATATGGAGTACAGCTACCATTCCGATGAATCCCAGAAAATATGATGCAGCTTGCACAATTACAACTCTGTCAAGCATAAATCCGTCATCATAAACCGTACTTGTCAGCATAAGTAAACTGATGAATGCGAGGACGCCTATAATTATTAAAATATATCGATCAACCGACTTCAGTGGTTCAAAAAAAGTTCTCATAAACAATTCTCCTTTATCGAAATATTATACCCTGATTTTGTGATTATATCAAGACCGGAAAGGGTATAAGAGTATGAACAAATTGTTTACAAAGCAAAAGTTTTGAGGTATAATATCTTCTGTATGAATGTATTAACTTTTAAAGACACATATATAAAAATTTAATAAAAAGGAGGTGTTTGTATGGCTCCAATCGTTATCAAAGTAGTAATCGCCGTTGTTGCATTGGCAGCAGGTGCGTTGATCGGATATATTTATAGAAAAAATGTCGGCGAAAAGGCAATCGGAAGTGCTGAACAAAAGGCTAAGAATCTGATTCTTGACGCTGAAAACAAATCCGAAACGATGAAAAAAGAGGCTATTCTGGAAGCTAAAGAAGAAGCTCACAGACTGAGAAGCGAAGCTGAAAGAGATGCCCGTGAAAGAAGAGCAGAAATACAACGTTCTGAACGCAGACTCATCCAGAAAGAAGAGTCTATGGACAGAAAGCTCGAAAATATCGAGAAAAAAGAAGAAAGCATTGTACAAAAAGAACAGGCCCTTATTAATAAACAGAAAGACCTGGAGAAAGTTATTTCAAAGCAGTTAGAAGAATTAGAAAGAATTTCCGGATACACAATCGAAGAAGCGAAAGCAATTCTGCTTTCCAGCATCGAAAAGGAAGTTCGCCACGATGCTTCCATTATGATCAAGGACATCGAGTCCAAGGCAAAAGAAGAAGCAGACAAAAAAGCTAAATACATTATCACAAATGCAATTCAGAGATGTGCTGCAGACCATGTGGCAGAAAGCACAGTATCAGTAGTTGCATTACCTAACGACGAAATGAAGGGCAGAATCATCGGCAGAGAAGGTCGTAACATCAGAGCAATCGAAACTCTCACAGGTGTTGACTTGATCATCGACGATACTCCTGAAGCAGTTATTCTTTCCGGTTTCGACCCTGTAAGAAGAGAAATCGCAAGAGTAGCATTAGAAAAGCTGATTGTTGACGGAAGAATCCATCCGGCAAGAATCGAAGAAATGGTAGAAAAGG
>JAFSHN010000052.1 GCA_017440275.1 Bacillota bacterium
CGGTGAAAACTAATGACTAAACTGGTTGAAGCAATCGCAAAGTCACTTGTTGACAATCCAGATGGGGTTGTGGTATCAGAAACCAGCGGTAGACAGGGCACGGTTATTCGCCTGAAAGTGGATCCGGATGATATGGGAAAAGTCATCGGCAAGCAAGGTAGAATTGCTAAGGCTCTTCGTACCGTTGTTAATGCTGCAGCCATTAGAGAAAATAAAAAAGTAACAGTAGAAATTGTGAAAGAATAGTTTTTTGCAATATAGTAGGCACATATTTACGAACAGTATTTATGTGCCTATAGTACTATTTAGGAGACTTATGGAAAAGATTAAAATCGGTAAAATCGTCAACGCAGTAGCTCTGCGCGGTGAAGTTAAAATCTATAACTACTCTGACTATAAAGAACGCTATGAAGAATTAGACAGAGTAATTGTTGCAAACAAAGAATATGAAATTGAAAATGTAAGATATCAGAAGGAAATGGTTATCGTTAAGTTCAAAGGTGTAAACGATCGTAACGCAGCCGAAGCCCTCAAGGAAAAGGAAATTTTTATCACAGAAGAGGACTTGAGAGAACTTCCGGAAGATACTTTTTATATAAGGGATTTAATCGGATGCAGCGTTTTTGACGAAACATCCGGCAAAGAAATTGGCAAAATTGCAGACGTACTGCAGAACACAGCTCAGGATCTGTATCAAGTTAAAACTACAGGAGGCAGCGAAGTTTTTATTCCTGCAGTAGCACAGTTCGTCAAAGAAGTAAGTATTGAAGAAAAACTGGTTAAAGTTACACTTATTCCGGGATTCCTCGATGATGCAATAGAATGTTAATTTCATTGGGAGATACATTATGAAAATCAACATTTTAACCCTGTTTCCTGAAATGTTTACTGCCATAACTGACAGCAGCATTCTGGGGAGAGCAAAGAACAAAGGAATATTGGACATCAACTTAATAAATATCAGAGATTTCAGCAATGATAAACACAACAAGGCTGATGATACTCCTTTTGGGGGCGGTCCGGGCATGGTAATGCTGGCTGACCCTATTTTCGGTGCGCTGAATTCCATAGATGCAAAGGGCAAGAAAATTATGTATATGTCTCCAAGAGGACAGGTTATCAATCAGCAGAAGATTGAAGAACTGGCAGCTCAAGATGAAATTGTTATCCTTTGCGGACACTATGAAGGTGTTGACCAAAGAGTTCTCGATTATTGGGAAATGGAAGAAGTGTCTATTGGAGACTATATTCTTACAGGTGGAGAACTTCCGGCTATGGTGTTAGTTGATGCGGTAGCCAGATTTATCCCGGAAGTGCTGGGAAGCGGTGATTCTATCGCTGATGAATCCATTTATTCGGGACTTCTTGAGTGTAATCAGTACACAAAACCAAGACAGTATGAAGGTATGGATGTGCCTGAAGTTTTGTGTAACGGAAACCATAAACTCATTCACCTGTGGCAGTACGAAAATGCTTTGGAACTGACTAAAGAACGAAGACCGGACCTGTTTGAAGCTTACTTAGCTAAAGACAAAGAACTGACTAAAGACGAGAAAAAAATATTGGACAAAGTAGTGTCCAAACCCCTGTAGGAATGTTGTAATACACAAGATTTCGTGGTAAAATATCTTGAAGGGGATAATATGAAAACGAAGAAAAAGATAAAATACACAGCAAGAACTAAAATTATTTTTTTAATTTTATTGTTTCTTGTGTTGTACTCAATTATATATATTGTACCAAAAGTTTCGGATATTTTTACACCAACATACTCGGCGCAGTATGGGACTTTAGAAGATTCTTTCAGCACTGATTGTGTAGTAGTGCGCGATGAAAAAGCATTTAAGGCCCAAAATTCAGGAAGTGTAAGCCGAAAAGCCGAAGTGGGAGATTTGCTTCGTAAAGGAAGAACTATTGTGACTGTCGGAGGCAGAGAACACAATACCGATATGAAAGGGCTTGTGAGTTACCATTATGATGGCTACGAAAGTAAACTCACACCGGACAGCATTCCTGACCTGACCAAATCTTTCCTAAGTTCGTTTAAAGAAGCCGGTGGGGAAGTTAAGGAAACCGCCAAAGGTTCAGTTGAAAGCGGCGATGTTGTTTATAAAATTATAGATAACAAAAGATGGTATCTGGTTTGCTGGGTTAATAAGGAAAAGGCTGAAACTATCAGAGTGGGTTCAGGGCTGCAGGTAGTATTCGATGATGAAACAAAAGTTCCTGTAACTGTGGATTCAGTGACTGAGCAGAACGGAAGTTACCAGGTGGTGCTTTCCAGTAACCATAACTACAAGGATTTTGACAAGTTCAGAATAAAAGAATGCACTATTATTACATCAAGTAACAGCGGCATTATTCTTGAAACAAAAAGTATTGTAGAAAAGGGCGGTAAGAAGGGTGTCTACGTAGTCGATAAATACGGTGATGCTAACTTTGTACCTATAAGCATTTTGTCAACAGCAGGAGACAAGACGGTAGTTATTAAAAACTATTTTTATGATAGCAAAGGCAACAGTGTAGCTACAGTTAAAAGCTATGATATAGTTCTTAAGAGAGGTGAATAAAGATGTCAATCGGTGAAAATATCAAATACATCAATGGATTAAAGGCTCAAGCTGCCGAAAAGTCCGGACGCAGCGGTGACGATATTTTACTCGTGGCCGTAACAAAACTTCATGATGTTGATGAAATCAACGAAGCTATAAGATGCGGAATCACAGATATCGGCGAAAACAAGGTTCAGGAAATTATGGACAAGTACGACCATGTGGATCCTGTTCGCTGGCATTTGATAGGACATCTGCAGACTAACAAGGTTAAATATATCATCGATAAGGTATCTATGATTCACTCAGTAGATTCTCTCAAGTTGGCACAGGAAATCAACAAGAGAGCTATACAGCACGATTTGACGATGGACATTCTAATTCAGGTCAACTCAGCTATGGAAGAAAGCAAATTCGGAATCACAACAGAAGAAACAGGTCAGATGATTCAGGATATTTTGGAAACATGTCCAAATGTAAGAATCAGAGGACTTATGTGCATTGCACCGTTTGAAGATGATCCGGAAGATGCGAGAGTATATTTTGAAGAAGTAAAGAAACTTTACGACGAATACGGCAAAATAGACCACGAAAGACTGGACTTTAAGTATCTGTCTATGGGTATGTCCAATGACTTTCAGGTTGCAATAGAAGCAGGCTCCAATTTGATTCGTGTGGGAACATCAATTTTCGGAGCAAGAGATTATTCAAAATAGGAGGATTAAAATGGGACTTGGTGATACATTCAAAAAATTAGTGGGTATTGAAGAAATCGAAGAAGACTTCGATGAAGCTGAACTCCAGGCTGAAAAGGAAAGACTTGCAAAGGAAAGCGTTCGTAAGCCTGTAACTGATTACGGCAAAGCTCCTAAAATGGGTGCAGGCGAAGCACCAAAGGCTGCAGTTCCTATCGAAAGAAGAGTTTCTGTAGCAGGAACAAGTGCATTCAAATTAGTGGTAATCGAGCCAAAGAGTTTTGACGAATGTCCTAAGCTGGTTGACAGCCTTAAAGGTAGAAGACCTGTTATTATTAATCTTGAAAAAATCGAAACAGAAACTGCAAGAAAAATTTTCGATTTCCTGAGCGGAGCTACATACGCACTCAACGGTAATGTTCAGAAGGTTGCAAATAACATCTTTATTTTTGCACCTGAGAGCGTTGACATTGCCGCAAATCAAGACGAAAGAGGTTTCGAATTCGGCGGTAATAAGAGTCCGTGGAGATAATTTAAGGGGGAATTTATATGGGGATTACTTTTGCTTATGCTGTTAGGATGTTTGCCAACTTACTGGTAACAGCTCTTTGTGCGAGAGCTATTTTAAGCTGGTTCGTGCGCGACACCTATAGTCCAATAGGGAAAATTTATGGATTATTAATCAGATTTACTGAACCTATGGTAGAACCATGCAGAAACCTTTTATCAAGATTCAATACAGGAATGTTTGATTTCTCATTGGTTTTGGCTATGATTTTCATTGAAATTATTGCAAATTTAGCAATCAGAATTATTTTTATGTTTATGTAAAATGCCCGGGAGGAAGTTATGATTACACCTGCAGATATTGAATTTAAAGAATTTACGAAAGCAGTAAGAGGATATAAAGAAGAAGAAGTGGATGCTTTTTTAGACCTTATCATTGTGGATATGGAAAAGCTCATCAGGGAAAACAAAAAACTCAAGGAAGAGCTGGAAAAAGCTAAAGGTCAGGTAGATAAGCACATCAACACAGAAACTTCCGTATATGAAACTCTTGAAGCAGCTAAATCACTAATGAACGACATCGGGGCAAGTGCTGAAAGAAGAGCAGAAATACTTCTTAAGAATGCAGAACTGGAAGCATCTCTTATAACAAAGGAAGCGAGAGATTCTATTGAAAAACTCAATGAAGAAGGAAACAGACTCAAGAACAGAGTTGAAACTCTCAGAAGCAGATATAAGAGAATGCTTGAAGACGAACTGGAAAGAATGAACTATGGCAGCGGTAATCTGCTGGAAGAATTCGAAAAAGAATTCTTGCCTGCATCAATGACTGCAGCAGGATCGCAGCCACATAGCAGTTTCACAGCTCCATCTCATTCAGCTCCAAAATCAACTATGGTTATGGATCCTATTAAAGATGGCAGTAATAACCCAGGCGAAGCAAAGAAGGAAGATCTTACTAAGACATTAGTAAATATAAAATACTAATTCAGGCAATATAAGGGGGCGTGCGGATGTTTGGACTTCCGCGAGTGTTATGAAGAAATTGAGGTATTTATTGGTATTTGGGATTTTGGCTTTGGATCAAATTGTCAAAGCAGTAGTCCGTATTGTGATGTATGTGGGCGAAAGCTTCCCTGTCATAGAGGATGTTTTTCATATAACTTATGTACAAAACAGAGGAGCGGCTTTTAGTATGTTCTCCGGACAATGGTTTGTTTTAATACTGATACCTGTCGTTGCTATGCTGGCTGCTGTATGGTACTGGAAAAATCATCCGGATGAGCATTGGACTTTGGATTTGGCACTGAGTCTGATTATATCGGGAGGTATCGGCAATCTCATTGACCGGGTTATCTTCGGATATGTAACAGATATGTTCGATTTCAGAATCTGGCCGGTGTTCAACGTGGCAGATATAGCTGTGTGCGTAGGCGCGGGATTTTTGATTCTGTATACCATTTGCTATTACGATAAGAAAAAGGCACAATGATGGAAAATAAGCAAGAAAGTTTTAAATTTTTAATAGGGGAAGAACATCAGAGCACTAGAGTTGATTTAGTGCTCTCTTTGCAATTACCCGAAATTTCAAGAAGTTTTATACAAAAACTCCTTGAAAAAGGTATGGTTAAGGTCAACGGGCAAGTTTGCACTTCGAAAAAGTACAAGGTAAACAAAGAAGATGAAGTTGAAGTTATCCTGCCGGAACCTGAACCTCTTAAAGTAGAGGCTGAGAATATTCCTTTGGATATAGTATATGAAGATCAGGACTTGTTAGTAGTAAATAAGCCACGAGGTATGGTTGTTCATCCGGCAGCCGGAAACGAAAACGGCACATTGGTTAATGCGGTGCTCTATCACTGCGGAGATAGCCTTTCTTCCATAAACGGAGTGATCAGACCCGGTATCGTTCATAGAATCGACAAGGATACCAGCGGTCTTTTGGTAGTTGCTAAGAATGATATGGCTCACGAATCCTTGTCAAATCAGCTGGCAGAACACAGCATAACCAGACGATATGAGGCACTGGTATTCAACAATTTTAATGAAGACAGCGGTACGGTAGATGCGCCTATTGGAAGGGATCCTTATAACAGACTAAGACAGGCAGTTACCGATTTGAATTCCAAGCACGCTGTAACACATTGGAAAGTCCTCGAGCGCTTCGGCAATTATACTCATATTGAAGCGAAACTGGAAACCGGAAGAACTCACCAGATCAGAGTGCATATGGCATACATTAAGCATCCGCTCATAGGTGACAGCACTTATGGCCCTAAGAAACAGCCTTTTGGGGTTGAAGGACAGCTGCTTCATGCGAAAATACTCGGTTTCGTGCATCCGAGAACCGGCGAGTATATGGAATTTGAAAGGCCACGTCCTGAAATTTTTGAAAAAACCCTCAAAAAACTAAGGGGTTAGCCAAAGAGGCGGGCAAAGGCCCGCGGGAACTATTGGTGGACGAATGTCCCGGGGAAATTTGGTTTGAGCAGTTAAATTTTTATAAAGTTGATGTAGAGTCGTCAGGTGCGGATTTAATATAATCAATGCATTCTTCGCAGACGTAGCCCGCCTTAAAAGCCAGATCTGTGAGATTGTTCCCGCATAGTGAGCAATAATGATATCTCATATCTATACCTCCTTTGCTAAAGTATTGAATAAGCACCTGAGAGCAATTAGATAATAACTCACGTCAAAGCAAAAGAAAAGTGAAAAAGTAAAAAAATGTAAATTTAGTGCTTTAAATGTAAAATAAGCGAGATTTACGGAAATGGGTGTTTTTGATGACAGGAATTTTTGATTGGTTCAGAGAATGTTTTACTGATCCGGCTATTTTGAGCGCCATTAAGGTGACTTTTCAAATGGCTGTTTGTTCCTGTGCTATTTCTTCTGTCTTGGGAATAACCTTCGGCCTTCTGCTGGAGCGTTTCAACTTTCCCGGAAAGAGAATAGTTATAAGAATTAACAGAACACTTATGGGTATGCCGCCTGTTGTGGCAGGTCTTATTACATATATGGTACTTATGCGCCGCGGACCTCTTGGAGCCCTTGGCTGGCTTTTTACTATTAAAGGGATGGTTCTTGCCCAGACACTCATAATCACACCTATTATGACAGGTATGGTGCATCAGTATGCTGCGAGCAAAGCTCCTGCAATAAGAGAGTTCTGCAAGACTATGGGAGCAGACAGATTTCAGACCTATGTTACAATCATCAAGGAAATGCGCCACGATATTTACTTTTGTATGGTTACGGCCTTTGGACGGTCTATAAGCGAAGTAGGCAGCGTTATGCTGGTCGGTGGCAATATTAAAGGCAGCACCAGAACTATGACTACGGCCATTTCTCTTCTCAAAAGTCAGGGAATATTTACTGAAGGTATTGCACTGGGAATGATTTTGCTTATTATGGCATTTATAATCCAGTGGTTATGCGATTTTCTGCAGAAGGGGGACGAGCACTGATGATTATAAAAGGTCTTGAAAAAACTGTAGGAGATTTCAAACTTTACATAGATGAGTTGTATTTAGAACCCGGTAAAATTCATGGTCTCGTTGGTCATAACGGAGCCGGAAAATCAATTTTGCTCAAACTTATGATGGGAATAATGGAGCCGGATGCAGGCAGTATAGATTATGAAGGTTTGGATATTAAAGAGGTAACTTTAATGCCGCAAACGCCTTATCTTCTGCATACATCTGTTTATGAGAACATCGTATTTCCGTTGAAACTGCGTGGTATACAGCCCGATGAAACTGAAATAGACAGACTTCTTGAAATGGCAGGTTTGTCAGAGCAGAAGAATCAGTATGCTCTCAGTCTTTCCAGCGGGGAGAAACAAAAACTGTCTTTCCTGCGAGCGGTAGTTTTTAAACCGAAACTAATTCTTATGGACGAGACACTTTCAAATTTAGATCCGGAAAGTGAAGCAGCAATAATTGAAATGATAAAAAATACCCAAGCAGACCAAAAGGCCACTTGGGTAATAGTGAGTCACCAACTGGAGAATAAGAAAGGTTTGTGCGATGAGATTCACCACATGTCTAAAGGGGCAATGATGGATTAACCCAAACCGTTCTGTTATTAGTGAATATAACCATCCCGGGCTTTGCTCCGGATGGTTTTTTTATGTTTTTGACCTGAACGTAGTCCACAGGAACATTTTCAGAAGTTCGGCCTTTGCTGTGGTATGCGGCAATGGCTGCTGCTGCAAAAACTGTTTCTTCATCCAGTTCTGCGCCGCCGTTCTGAAGAATTACATGAGAACCCGGGATGTCTTTGGTGTGGAACCATGTGTCTTTTGAAGAGGCAGTTTTCAGCGTTAAAATGTCATTTTCCTTATTGTTTCTGCCAACCAACACAGTCATTCCGTTCTTCAAAGTGTATTTGTAAGGATCAGCCTTAAACTTTTTCTCTTTGAAGCCTCCCGGAATTTTGCGTTTTCTCAGATATCCGGTTTCTTCCAGTTCCTTTCGGAGTTCATCCAGTTCTTCCACTTTTTCAGAGTTTTCAAGATAACTTAGGACGGAATCCAAATATTTGATTTCTTCTTCATTAGATTCAAGCTGAAGCTGTTTTTCTTTGATGGCAGTCTTGGATTTACCGTATTTTTTGAAATACTGCTGGGCGTTTTTTGCAGCAGTGAAACGTTCATCCAGCGGAATTGTAATCTGACTGCCGTCGTAGTAGTTGAGAACAGTAACCGCTTTGTCCCCTGGTTTCACAAGGTGGATGTTTGCGGTCAGAAGCTCACCATAAAGCCTCAAATCTTCTGAGTTTTCAGCTTTGAGAAGGTCTTCTGAAAGTCGTTGCTTTTTCAAAGTAAGCTTATCCAGCTGTGCGGAAACTGCTCTTATCATATCTGATGCCTTTTGGTGTGCACGATTTGAACTTTGCTTGTTATCGTAGTAGTGCTGAAGGCATTGGCTTAAAGAGTCAAAAGAGAGTTTGCTGCAAACTTCTTCGTATTCGCTGAGGGGCACGATATAGAATTCTTTAGGGTTGCCTTTTTCATCGGAGTAGACGATAGGAACTGATTCTCCGCAAAGAACCAAGTCCTTAACACGCTGAGCGAAACCGGCAGGATCGCTGTGGTGAGACATTTCTTCTGCAAAGGCAGGGCTGATACCGGCCACATTACGTTGGATTGACTTGCCGTCTTCCGGAAGCGGATGACCTGCTGCCAGTTCTTTGAAAGGAACTTTGTCCTGTTCAGGCGGATATTGATAAATAAGTCCCGGCAGAATTTGTCTTACTCTGTTCACATCGATGGAGATTCGCTTGATTGAGTCGATAATCTTGCCTGTCGCAAGGTCTACTAAGATGACATTACTGTGCTTGCCCATGATTTCAAAGATTAACTTTTTTGATACGGTAAAGCCCAGCTCGTTGAGAGTTTCCATAGAAATTTCAAGTATTCTTTCGGATCCCACCTGAGAAACATCTGTGATACGGGCGCCCTGAAGATGCTTTCTGAGAAGCATACAGAAAGGCAGAGGCGCAGGCGGGTTTTGAAGAGTACCGTCCATAAGATGAACTCGTGCAGAAGCAGAGTTGACAGAAGCATAAAGCTTCACGTTGCCTTGCTTTGTGTGTATGTTAAAAACCAGCTCGTCTGATTCGGGCTGGTAGACTTTTTCAATTTTTCCGAGGGTGATTTTTTCGCTGAGCTCGTGGGCCACAGCCATAGTAATTATTCCGTCAAATGCCATAAGGGCTCCTTTCTTTTAACTACGTTATTTTATCATATTATAAATTGTTTGGGTAGGGGGACGACAAATTTTAGTTTTGCGTGGGTTTTGTTGGGCGGGGCCAACAAATATGGTGTTTTTGGGAAACTCTGTTGGGCGATGCCCAACAAATATAGAGTTTTTTTGAGTTGATGTTGGGCACACACCAACAAAAAAGCACTATTTGTTAATAATTGTTGGTCTTTTTTTCAGTTGTTATTGAGGTATTAAGGGAAAGACATCCGTAAACTTTCATTTTGAACATTATTTTTCCTTTGACGTTGTCGGAAAACTTTGACAATTCCCAACAAATCAATTCATTTACGTGGGTTTTGTTGGGGACCATCCAACAATCATTGAAATTTTATGAAATTTTGTTGGGTACTACCCAACAACCACTGCATTTTTCTATAGTTTTGTTGGGTTCTACTCGTCAACTGCAATTATTTTTGCAAACGCTGCCTATTTATTCAAAAGCGGTCTCTTTCCCTTGCCAAACATCTGTAAATGCTGTAAAATAGAAATGTTGTCGTAAGAATCGAGAATAGACGTAAAACTGTACGACAGCAGAGAAGGAGACAAAAATGATTAGAAGTATGACCGGTTTCGGCAGAGGGGAATTCACTGACGGCAAGCGCAACATCACTGTTGAAATCAAATCTGTAAACCACCGTTATTCAGACATTTCCATTAAGATGCCTCGTCGCTATGGCTTTGCAGAAGACAAGGTGAAGACTGCAGTTAAAGAAAAACTCAGAAGAGGTAAAGTCGATGTTTCCATTATGGTTGAAAACATCACAGAGAATGACATTAACATCAAACTCAATGAGCCAATTGCTCGCCAATACTATGACAATCTGAAGACTCTTCAGGAAACATTCAATCTTAACGGAGATATTTCCCTGAGACTGCTGGCTACTATGCCTGATGTTATGAAGGCGATTCCTGATGTGGATGATGAGGAAGAAATCACAAAGGCAATCCTGATTCCTACAGCAGAAGCTGCAGCAAATCTGGAAAAAATGCGCGAAGTTGAAGGTGCAAAACTGGCAGAAGATCTCATTGCCAAGGGCGAAAATATTAAAGCTATACTTGACAAGATTGCCGAAAGATCACCACTGGTTGTTAAGGAATACACTGCAAAGCTGAGAGACAGAATCGCAGAACTCATTGCGGGAAATGCACAGATTCCTGAAGACAGAATTCTTACAGAAGCTGCAATCTTTGCAGACAAGTGTGCCATTGACGAGGAAATTACACGTCTCAACAGCCATTTAATTCAGCTTAAGAAGATTCTCACAAGCAACAATGATGCGGAAGGTAAGAAACTGGACTTCTTAGTTCAGGAAATGAACAGAGAAGCCAACACTATCGGTTCAAAGGCAAATGACATAACAATCACAAACTACATGCTGGAAATCAAGAGTGAAATTGAAAAAATCAGAGAACAGGTTCAAAACATCGAATAATCCTTGAAATCTACACAAAAGCGTGTTATAATATTAAACCGTATAAACGTAATTTAAAAATGACCAGGAGTTCAAGATGAAGCTTAAAGGAAAAAATCCAGGCAAATTATTCGTCTTTTCCGGACCATCAGGTGCCGGCAAGGGCACAATATGTAAGAAACTTCTCGAAGAAACAGATTTGGAACTTTCCGTTTCTATGACTACAAGAAAACCTCGCGAAGGCGAAGTTGACGGCGTAAGTTATTTCTTCGAAACTAAAGAAGGCTTTGAACAAAAGATTGCCGAAGGTAATTTCCTCGAATATGCAGAAGTTTACGGCAATTATTACGGAACACCGAAAGGCCCTGTTTTGGAAAAGCTGGCCAAAGGCATTGACGTGATTTTAGAAATAGACATTCAGGGTGCCCTCAAGGTTAAGGAAAATTATCCTGAAGGTATTTTCGTGTTTATTCTGCCGCCGTCATTATCAGTACTGCGCAAGCGTCTGACCGGCAGAGGAACAGAAACTGCAGAAGCTATTGAACTTCGCCTCGGAGAGACTCTCAAGGAACTCTCCTATATAGATAAATACGATTATTGCGTAGTAAACGGCGACTTAGATGAAGCTGTAGCGAGAGTCAAAGCCATCACCGTGGCAGAACACTCAAAGGTTACATTCAGCGCCGAAGAACTCGTCGAAAGTTACAAGGAGGAAGCATAATGTTATATCCATCAATTAACGAAATCAGAAAGAAAGCTGACAGCAGATACACAATCGTAATCTTAGCTGCAAAGCGTGCAAGAGATATTATCGACGGCAAGCCAATCTTAACAGATGTTGAAATTGACAAGCCTGTATCCATCGCAGCAAATGAAATTGCAGAAGATTTAATCACTTACCAGAGAGAAGAAGGGATTCTTTAATCCCCGGAAACGAAGAGGTCAACAATGACCTCTTTTGTTTTTTTGGTGCTGTGAATCGAAGTGTGGAAAATATTGCCATAAATAGTCGATAAAGAACAAAACCGGTCCAACATTGCCAAGTGGTATAATTTTTTCGGGAAAAAATTGGTTTACGGCAGAGACAGGAGGAAAAATGGAAAAATTTGTGCCTGTCATCACTAAACAATACAGCCGAAAAGTCAATATAAAAGACATAGTTTATATACAGCAACAGCAGCGCCGTTTGGCAATTGTTACTGATGACGAAATATTCTTGTGCTATGAGCGCATGGACAACATAATGGATAATTTGGATGAGAGGTTTTTCAGAGTGATGAAAAAACTGACAGTCAATCTGGACAAAGTACTTATGGCAAAAGACCAGCATTTGGTGTTTGAAAACGGTATGTCGGTATATTTGGGTAAAGAAAACTATGTGAAAGCCAAACAAAAATTTGCCAGTCATATGCGCAATATTGAGTAAAAAATGCTTGCAATTTCAACACTTTTGTTATATAGTATTTGAGGCGCGTTGTGCGCGCGCGAAAAAAGTTATATTAATCACACTGAAGCCTATTTATGGTTGCCGCAGTTCTCTGATATAAGGGTGCACAAAAAACCCGTTTGAAGGGTTTTGCAAGCGGTGTTTAGCAGGACTTCGGTGGAAGGAAAAACCAGGAGGATTTAAAAAATGGCAGTAATTTCAATGAAACAGTTACTGGAAGCTGGTGTACACTTCGGTCACCAGACAAGAAGATGGAACCCTAAGATGGCTCCTTACATCTTTACAGAAAGAAACGGTATCTACATTATCGACCTTCAGAAGAC
>JAFSHN010000053.1 GCA_017440275.1 Bacillota bacterium
TCCTAATTTACTCGCTAAAAAAAGCGGATACATGAAGTATCCGCCTATTTGCACGCAAAGATTGCGTTTCAAACTCTATTAACCTGACACTCGGTGACTTAGCCGGGCAGGTGAGAAGCGGATAACTTCTACTTCATACCCGAATAATATACCACGTCTATATTACTTTGTCAATAGATAAATTCTACCGTTTTCCTCAATTTTTTCGCAGATTTCAAAGGCATTTGCCAGGTCCTTGCCAACAGCCACCATACCGTGATTTGCCATGATTGCGCCGGCATTTTCACCAAGAGCTTCGGCAGTATTTTTCATCAAAGCCTTGGTTCCCGGAAGTGCATATTTTGCAAGTTTCAATTCCTGACCCAGTGTTTCTCTGTGTTCTCTTACTACGGGCATATCCTTCTGCGCTGCTGCAAAAACACAAGCATATTTTGAGTGAGTGTGAATCACACTTCCCACATCAGGTCTGGACTGATAAATCGCTGCATGTAGACCTTTTTCGGATGTTGGTTTAAGGCTGCCTTCGTATTTTAATGTGGCGATTTCAACCTTGACCATATCATCTGCTGTCAGTCGTGTGTAATCAAGTCCCGATGGTGTTGTGAGCATATATTTGTCATCAAGGCGAACAGAGAGGTTTCCCCAAGTGCCCTGGACCAGCCCACTTGCAACTAACTTATTGCCGTATTCAACCAGTTGTTCTCTCAGTGTCTGTTCCATACTATTTCACCTCGCTTGTCTTAACTTCTGCTTCAGCTTTAGAATATTTGCTCTTATAAACAGCTCTCATCAGTCGAGCTTCTGTCCTGGACAAAGGCGCAACTCCGCCGAGTTTACCTGCCAGACAAAAGATTTCGGCATTTTTTTCTAAAACCTGCATAGCTACAACGGCTTCATAGAGGTTACGTCCCATAGTCAAAGTATATCCTACACCGTGACCTTTTGAATCTGCCCCCTTGAGAACCATACATCCCATATTGTGTTTTAAGGCTTTTTTCATAGCCTTTCCTACAACTTTGTTCTTCTTTCCCGGTCTTGCGTCTACGATGTAGCAGGCAGGGCCGAAAACCTGAGCCATATCGTCAAGTGCTGCAGGGAAAGGTTTAGCTTCTTTCAAACACTTGGTTAAGTATGGTGTCTGAGAATAAACCAGTGCCTTCATATCTGTTCTTGGAACAGGAAGCTCCGTCATATATTTTTTCTCGATGTCTTCTTCTTTTAAATTGCCAAGATCAGCTCCGGGTTTTGTTGTATAAACACCATCGGATGTTTCGATGATAATCATTGCAGCTTCCCCTACAGAATAGCCTTGGCTTGTCATCATCTTACCATATTTGCTGATCACTTCATAAACTTCACTCATTTATTCTTCTCCCTTAAATCTGCTTCCGTTTGCCTGTTCATAGGCTCCCTTTAATGAATTATACACATTTTTGTAGTCTTTGAACAGAACATTGTAGATTTTTTTATTTTCAGGATTTGGTGTATATATATGTTCAACTTCCACAAAGTCTTTAACGGCTTCAAATCCCGACAATTCGCCGAGGCTGATAAGAGCAACTACTGCCGCACCTACCGCACCTGAATTACGAGGATCTTTAACTGTACCGAAGCGCTTGCCTGTGATATCAGCAATAATCTGCATCCAGCCATCATTTAAAGCACCTCCGCCGATAATTCTGAAATCATCACAGTTGAAACCGTAGTCCTTTTCGTAATTCTCCAGAATCCATCTCAAGTTATATGCGATGCCTTCGTAAACTGCGCGCAGTAAGTGAGCTCTAGTATGTTCCATATTAATGTTAAATAAAGTGGAACGAGTTGTTGTACTTGCCACAGGACATCTTTCGCCAAGCATCCAAGGAGTACATACCAGATGGTCTGAACCCGGAGGAACCTTTTTAATTTCTTCATTCATATACGAGAAAATGTCGCTGCCGTATTCTTCTTTTTCGCGCGGGAAGAATTGTTCCTGAAGCCACTGAATATTTGCACCGGCAGATTCAGTGATACCGGCTATCAGGTTCATATCTCTTTCGGCACTCTGGGTTGCTGCAGCACCATTGATAAACTTATCAGCAGTTCTCGAACAAGCTGCAACCCATGCGGATGTTCCAAGATAAATATGTACTTCTCCATCGCCGCACATGCCGGAGCCAACTGCAGCCGCCTGAACGTCATCACAGCCTCCTACTACAGGAGTTCCAACTGCAAGACCCATCTGACGAGCAGCTTCTTCAGTCAAACCGCTGCCGATTTGATCTGTACTGTTGACCAACGGAGGAAGTTTTTCCATATCAACACCTGTGAGTTTCATAACTCCCAGCCATTCTTTTTTCTTCAGGTCAAGACCGTATCCGCCTGCTCCTGAAAGTTCTGTTACCATTTCGCCGGTACATCTGTATTTCAGATAACCGTTAACATCCAGAATCTTGTGTGTCTTAGCATAAATCTCAGGTTGCTTTTCCTTGAGCCATACTATTTTAGGAATGCAGTCTTTTCCCATGATAGGAGTTCCTGCAACCAATGTGAAAAGCTTTTTGCCTCCCAGTTTCTTCATTATATTCTGAGCTTGCTCTTCTGCACGTCCGTCAACCCAAGTTATGTTGTTGTACAAAACGTTTCCTTCAGTGTCCACAGGAATAATGCCCTGTGCCTGAGTGGAGAATACCACAGCTTTAATCTGTTCAGGCTCAATTCCTGCTTTTGCAACTATGTCGCGGCTTGTCTTTGCAACCGCCTGCCAATAATCTTCGGGAACTTGTTCTGCCCAGGCAGGATGCGGATAGTATGTTGGATAAGGTTCAACACAAGTTGTCACAATATGACCGTGATAATCTACCAGAACGGCTTTGTCAGAACTTGTTCCTATGTCGTGGGCTAATATATATTTTTCCATAAACAGCCTCCTGTTATATCGTTATTTTACGATGCCTTTTCCGGTTTTTGCTACATGCTTAAATACTTCTTCGAATCTGCCCAATGCGTCATCGATAACTTCATCAGTATCTGCAAGAGAAGTATAAAGTCTGCTTCCTGCCAAAGTTACGATACCGTTAGCCATATATGCAGCTCCCATTCTTTCCATAGAATCTTTTCTTTCGTACATCATTTCCTTGTGCTTTAAGATGCCGAGAGCTGATTTTATAAAGCTGAATGAAGAGAAGTCGAACATCATTGCGCCTGTGCATTCCAGATGGACAATGCTTCCCTGATTATAACATACAAATGGTAAACTATATTTTTCAAGAAGTTCGTTGAGACCGTCAGCCAGTCTGTCACCGGCTCTTCCTGCCACTTCGCAAGCATTTGTGCGCGCGATTTCTTTAATTGCAGTATACCCTGCCAATGCAGAAATAGGTGCTGCTGCCAGCGTACCGCCCACGTAAGCTCTATGGCCTTTGTTTCCAAGACCTGCCGCCATCAACTGTGCGTATTCTTTCTTACCGCCAACGCCGCCTGCTCCCGGATATCCGCCTGCAACAATTTTGCCGAATACTGTTAAATCAGGAACTACATCAAAGTATCCTTGTGCACCGCCAATTCCTACACGGAAACCTGTTACTACTTCGTCGAAGATTAAGAGTGCACCGTACTTGTCGCAGAGTGCTCTTACACCCTTGTTATATTCCTTTGCTATTGGACGGGTACCGCTTTCAGGACCTACAGGTTCTACAATAACTGCTGCAGTGCCGCCCTTCATCTTGTTAAGTTTAAGCATCTTTTCCAGCATATCAAGATCGTTAGCCCTTACTTCGTCAGTACGAGCGTATGCCTTGCTTGGAATGCCGTGAGATTCCAGCAGGTTACGGCTTCCCGGAACTTTCAGACCATAAACTACCTGGTCACTCCATCCGTGGTAAGCACCGCCCACTTTAATGATTCTCTTTTTGCCTGTCGCAATTCTTGCAATTCTCATTGCAGCCATTACAGATTCTGTACCTGAACCCAGCATTCTGAACATTTCAACATTTGGCATATGCTTGTTGATTTCTTTTGCGATTAAAAGTTCAGATTCGTGAAGTAGCCCTGTACATGGTCCGCAAGTGTCTAAAAGATTTTTAACAGCTTCCTTGATAGGTTCGTAGTTGGAGCCTAAAATTGTAGGGCCTCCTGCCTGAAGGAAGTCTATATATTTATTGCCGTCTTCATCATAAAGATAAGCACCGTCAGCTTTAGCAAAAGCTACAGGGAATGGCTTATTAAAAGCCAAATTGTGCTGTACGCCTCCAGGAATGTAGTTTTTAGCTTCTTCGTAAATTTCCTTTGATCTCTTACAATTTTCGTTGTAGTACTTGAGGACAACATTCTCATAATAGTCGTCATTCACTTCCCAGATTGGTTCAGAAGTAAGGGTCTTTATTCTTGATTCAATGTCTTTTGGGTCTTCCCATCTGCTGATTCCGCAATTGTTCATTTTGTATCCTCCTATTATTTTATTATTGATGCCAGCAAGTCATAAAACTGTTCTTTCATCTTTGCTGCATCGAATTTTAAATTATTGATATGGTAATGGTTTGTCAGTCCGTAATATGCTCCTATTATCATAAGCGTCATATTGTCTGCATTTTCAATTCCTGCACTTTTGAGACTGTCGTATGTCATATCCTCTATCTCTTTGACCGGATTCTCCTCATCACCGTTAAGTACAGCATTATATATAAGCCTTGTAGTCAGATTGGGATAATATGCCAGGTCTTCGATAAGTTTGCCGTAAAGGGCTTTAATCCTATCCACTCCCGAAAGGTTTTTCTCATCGCAGTAGTCTTTGACATCCTCGATTTCCTGCGCGCTTATAGCCAGCATCAATTCACTGGTACTCGCAAAGTGGTTAAAAACAGTGGTTCTGCAGACATCTGCTGCTTCCGCCACCTGATTGAAAGTAACACCATCTAAACCATAACTTTCAAAAAGCCCTTTTGCTGCATGCATTATTTTAATTCTTGTCTTTTCCTTTTTTGAAAGTTTTTTCATAGATTATACCTACTGTTCTGCTGCTTCCTGTTCTTTAGCAGCTTCTTTTTCTCTCTGCTTCTGTGCACGCTTATTAGTGTTGATGGAATTTCTGAATACTACGAATCTGTAGTATAAGAATTCTGTTGTAAGATTGATGCACATTGTCAGTGCCAATACCAGATACTCGTTCCATCCGGCACTTGTCAGAGCATCTCCCCACCAAGTTGAAAGCGGTGCAAATACACAGTAGAATGCCGCTATCTTGAGCATTGCCTTAGGAATATTAGTTGCAGATTTGAATGTGATTTCTCTGTTTAGAGTAAAATTCCATACTACAGACAGTGTAAGCGCTGTCAGATAGCACGGTACATAGCTGAGTTTGAGGATTTCATTGCAGAATGTGAATGAAAGTGCCTGAATAAGTCCTGCTGAATTAGAAAATATAAAGAACCAGATGACGTGCCTGATGTTGTCTTTTTTAGTTAATTGTTGCTGACCATTTTTGTCATTTTTGATTTCAGTACTCATGAGCCTTCTCCTTTCAAATATGTATTCTCGTTCATTTTTGTACTATAGTACAATTATCTCACATTTGACCGAAAAGTCAATGTATTCATCGAAATATATCTAGCCTTTTTCACCATTGATGTGATATAAATATATATGTGTATGTGCATAAGCCCCAATAGCTCAGGGGATAGAGTAGTTCACTCCGAATGAAAAGGCCGCGAGTTCGAATCTCGCTTGGGGCACCAAACAACAAAGACATCCTTCCGGGTGTCTTTATTGTTTTTGTCTAAAGGAATCGAACCCTTTAGCGGTTTTGCGACTGTCACATTTTTTGATTATTTCTCAAAATTAGGATAGTTTTAACAGTTGTAGCTACCCAAACTATCCCAATTTTAAAATTCTGCAACGAAAAATGACAGTTTTCTGCAAAATCCTTATCAATTCAGCTCAAAACTGTCATTTTTTTATAAATATTATTCCTTTTGGGACAGTTTATATCGAAAAAGCCATAAAACTGTCCTGAAACACACTAATTTTTTAAATTTAGGACAGTTCATTTAAGTCAAGTGATGTAGTAGAAACAGTCCCACAGTTTTTTATATAACCTCAAGTTTTCTGAATGATCTCGGCCAACTGCCTGCCTCTTCGGTAACCACAAGGTGATTATCTGCGATGAGTTTGTCTATTCTCGAAAGTACGAAGTATTCAGGCAGTTCAGCCGCCTTATCTCTTACGTTCCCCACAAGCCAACCTTCCTGGAAAGCCTTCTTGAAGGAATCAGCCTCATTCATAATAAGTTCATCATAGTAATCTTCCTGAACACTCAGAACTTTTTTCTCCTTTACAGCACGCAAAGGAGCATTTTCTTCCATCAGTTTTTCCCACGCAAGACAATAAGCATCTTTCTCGTCCGCAGCAAGGTTTTTCTGCATATCAACATACTTATGCCAGTCTCCCGGTGTCTTCCCCAGAGCATCCTCCAAATGAACAAGAGAAACACTGTCCTCCGGCACGGCGGATTTACAGCAGTTCCATATAAACCATAAGAAACCGCATTTCTCATTGGCTCTGTCACCATACCATACTCTGGCTTTTTCTCCTTTTTGAAGGCGCACAAGAACGGACTCCATCTGTTCAATTACACGCTGCTGCACGTCTCTTTCAAACTCTCCCGATTTAAAATCCGGATGGTCTGAAGGGAAGTTCCCGATATAAGCAATTCTTTCATCAAGGCAGTTTAATCCCGCGATATTTCCCACATTAAGGCACATATCGAAATTGAACACGTCCTCCGGATTGCCGCCCAGCGGAGCAGCTTCTTCCCATCTTTTTCTTTCAGCTTCTTCTGCCGCAGCTTCGGCAGCCTTTGCCTCGGAAGAAGTCATTATACTGCCGTCTTCATTATAATATGTAATAAAACTGTAGCCTCCCGGATACTCACCTTTGCCGTAGTTTTGTGCATGACCAAGGCTTCCTCGCCACTCTTCTCTGAAAACAATCTCAATCATAATTAATTATAATCCCAATTCTTCGTCAATCAAAATAACTTCAGCCGCCATTCCCATCATAGGCCCGAAAATAGTTGTCATACCGCGGCAGATTCTTTCAGGACTCTTGCAATCGTAGCACTTGTCACCTTTAACCGTACATGGAGTATTTCTTTTGAGCTGAATTGCTCTTTGCGGTGCTGCCACATTGCGGGCACGCCATACAGCGTCTTCGTAAGTAGCTGCCAATTTATTCTTTCCTATAATATAATATACTTTTTTATGTCCAAAGAGAGTTGCCGAAATTCTGTTGCCCACTCCATCGATGTTGATCATTTCACCTGTTTCAGCTAAAGCATTGGCAGAAGTAAGGTATACATCTGCATTCATAGCTGCTTTTCTGGCTGTGTCCGCATCTTGTTTCCAGTGCCAGAAAACGGTGTTGTGGCTCTCCAGTTTCTCGAACAGACCAATATCCGTAACAGTGCTTGAGCCGCCGATTCCTACTGTAACTCCATCGATTAAGCCGTCAATATATTCTGCAGCTTCTGCTCCTGTGCTGAATACTTTTACTTCAAATCCTCTGTCCTTTAAATTCTTTTCTACCTTTGAAAAATCAGTCATTTTTTCTCTCCTCAAATTTCAAATAAAATTTAACTAATTATACAATAATTATGCAAAAAATAAAATAATAATTTTAGTGAACATCTGTTTACTTTTTGTTCTTTTTATGATATAGTGTGATTACAAATAAGGAGGTTTCAACGATGGAAGGTTTAACAAAACGCGAACAACAGATTTTGAATTATATGAAACAGGAGATTAAAACCAAAGGTTACCCGCCAACTGTAAGAGAAATCTGTGCTGCAGTAGGTATCAAATCTACTTCTACAGCTCACAAGGATATCGAAAGTTTGGTAAGACAGGGATATTTGGTTAAAGACCCTTCTAAACCTCGTGCACTCCTTGTTAAAGACCCTTTCGGTATGGAAACCGTTCAGTCAGCTTCTAATTTAGTTGAAATCCCTCGTAACGACGTTATTGACGTTCCTATCGTCGGCAGAGTTGCTGCAGGTACTCCAATTTTGGCTGAACAGAACATTGAAGACTCCTTCCCGATTCCTTCACGCTACGCTTCAACGGGCACTAACTACATGCTTCGTGTTCGCGGCGAAAGTATGATTGAAGCCGGAATTATGGACGGAGACTTAATTCTTGTACAACAGGCAGACACCGCTTCCAATGGTGAAATGGTTGTTGCTATGATTGACGGTTTTGAAAGCGAAGCAACAGTTAAGACTTTCTACAGAGAAAACGGTTACATAAGATTACAACCGGAGAATTCTTCTATGAGCCCTATCATAGTTCAGGATGTTAAGATTCTCGGTAAGGTTAAGGGAGTATTCAGATACTTCAACTAATACAGACTTTTCAAAGGTGGCAGCAGCCACCTTTTTCATTTCTTACTTATATGTCATTTACAACTAGCATTTTTTATATTTTCGTGGTAAGATTAATTGTTAATCTAAAAAAGGAGAAACTCTAGAATATGAGCTTATTGACAGTAGAAAAAGTAACCCACGGCTTCGGTGCCAGACAAATTTTAGAAGACGCTTCCTTCCGTCTGCTCAAGGGTGAGCACATCGGTCTTATCGGTGCCAACGGCGAAGGCAAGTCAACATTCTTAAACATAATTACAGGGAAGATAATGCCTGATCAGGGCAACATCACATGGTCTCGTCACGTAACAGTAGGTTATCTTGATCAGCACAGCGTATTGAAAAAAGGTATGACAATTCGCGAAGCACTTCGTACAGCTTTTGACCATATGTATCAGCTGGAAGCAGAAATGATGCAGCTTTACGAAGATATGGCTACTGCCGATGATGATAAAATAAATGATATGATGGAAGATGCCGGCGAAATTCAGGGTATTCTTGAAACAAGCGGTTTCTATCAGCTAGATGCTAAGATTGAAGAAGTTGCCAACGGTTTAGGTCTCGGCGATGTAGGTCTTGACAGAGACGTTTCCGACCTTTCCGGCGGACAGAGAACCAAAGTTCTTCTCGTTAAGCTCCTTCTCGAAAATCCATCAATCTTGATTCTGGACGAGCCTACCAACTATCTGGACCATCAGCACATCGTATGGCTCACAAGATATCTTCAGGAATATGAAAACGCTTTCATCCTCGTTTCCCACGATATGGAGTTCCTGAATTCAGTAGTAAACGTAATCTACAATCTTGATGGCGGTAACCTGACAAGATACACAGGAGACTACGAAAATTTCAAGAGAATGTACGAAATCAAAAAAGAACAGGAACTGAGAGCATACGAAAGGCAGCAGGCCGAAATCGAAAAGCTGGAAGACTTTATTGCCCGTAATAAGGCGAGAGTTGCCACACGAGGTATGGCACACTCAAGACAGAGGGTTCTTGATAAAATGGAAATTCTCGAAAGACCAACAGAAAAAATCAAGCCTGAATTCAACTTCCTTATGGCGAGAACACCAAGCCGTTTCATTGTAGAAGCAAAGGACCTGGTAATTGGTTACGACAGCCCACTTACTAAACCAGTTTCCTTCACTCTGGAAAGAGGCGAAAAGGTTGCAATCGTTGGTACCAACGGTCTTGGTAAAACTACACTTTTAAAAACAATTCTCGGTCAGCTTAAGCCAATCAGCGGACAGGTGGAACTTGGTGATTACCTGTTCCCGGGCTATTTTGAACAGGAAGCAGACAGAGATTCCGATGTAACAGCTCTTGATACTTTCTGGGCTCAGTTCCCTTCTATGGAAAACCGAGAAGTAAGACTTTGCCTTGCAAAATGCGGATTGACTAACGAACATATTACAAGTCAGATGAGAGTCCTCAGCGGTGGTGAAAATGCAAAGGTAAGACTTGCAATCGTTATGAACAGAGAGCATAACTGGCTGATTCTTGACGAACCTACAAACCATCTGGATGTGGATGCTAAAGAAGAATTAAAGAGAGCATTGAGCGAATATCCGGGTACAATTCTTATGGTTTCTCACGACCCTTCTTTCTATGAAGGCTTTGTAACAAGAATCCTCAATGTAGAAGATTGGACAACTAAAATCGTTTAATTACAATATAAAAGAGTTCACATAATTACCATGTGAACTCTTATTTTTTATCCAAGTGCTAAAGGTACGACTAACGGCACCACCGTGTTCATAATCAATCCCATACTAAATGAGTATACCATTATCTTGCTTCCGCAGGATCTTTCAACGATAGGCAAGCACACATCCATAGCGGCAACTCCCGGAATCGCAGTCGCCTCCAGGTACCCTATCTTTTTAGCCATAAAAGGAATGGCAATAATCCCAAAGGTTTCTCGAATTACATTATGAACAAAAGAAACTGCGCCGGCAACTACATGACCCGCTTCAGTAATTAAGCTGGGTGCCAGCGTATACCATCCAAAACCTGCACTTACCGCAACTCCTTCTCCTACGGTCAGAGGAGTTATCATACCATAAATCGCTCCAAAGCTTAAGCTTCCTATGATAGCCGCTATAGGAAAAATAATTGCTTTTAGTCCGGCCGTCTTCAGATTCTGAACAACTTTACCATCAAGGCCCATGTTGAAGCCAACGAAGGCCAAAAGGATGCAAATTGCGACCACCATAAAGTCTCCCGTTGTGTTTTGAAACAGAACCATATCATTGAAGATTGCAGGAATAACGAAATATCCGAATAGCATTCCCAAAACCACGCAGAGAAGAATGAGCAGCGATGTTTTCAAACCACTGTCGCCTTCTTCATTCTCACTTTCTGTGTCTATAGCAGCCACAATGTCTTCTTCTCCTGCCTTTATGCCTTTTTTATCTATACCGAGAATTTTTCTGGCGATAAATACGGCAAACATACTGCCGCCTATTACAAACACTGATATTCCCACAGCCTGAACGCCTATCACATCAAGGTTTGAAGTTACCTCTTCGTTGGCTCCCATTCTCATGCCCATAACAAATACGAGAACATAAATTACCACATTGAGAAGTCCTTCCAAAAATCCAAATTTATGTCTGTAACTGCGAAGTTTAGATGCCGCTGCATAAAACACCAGCATAACAGACCAATACAAAGCCAGCAGTTCCATATAATTCTCCTTATCCAATGATAATCGGCACTAAAACCGGTACCAAGATACTTAAAATTACACCTGAAACGAAAGAATACACGGCAATATCGCTTCTTGTTGATTTTTCTACGATTGGAAGACATACATCCATCGCTGCCGCTCCCGGCATACTTGTAGTCTCAATAAAGCCGATTTTTTTCGCAATAAAAGGAATAAATAAAATTGAAAACAGTTCTCTCATTACGTTATGAAGGAAGGAAACAGCACTGGCTGTCAAATATCCTGCTTCCATAATGATTCCCGGCGCCAAAGTGTACCAGCCGAATCCCGCTGCAACAGCGAGACATTCTTTGAGGCTCAAATCCAGGAATACAGATACCAACAAGCCGCCTCCCATCGTACCTATGATAGTAGCCAAAGGGAATAGAAGAATTCTAAATCCCACTCTTTTAAAATTATCTATTACCGTGCCGTCCAGCCCCAAATCCATTCCGACGAACAGAAGAAGAATACAAAGACCGATTTTGATACCTAGACCCGCCGCATTATCAAATACCGCCATATTACCGGCAAATACCTGTCTTATAACAAAATACCCAATTGCCATACCAATTATAACAGCAATAACTATATAGACAGTTGTCATATTGATACCGCTTTTTTCTTCCACGGCTTCGCTTTTTATCGATTCTTCAGGTTGATTTTTATCCTGCAGCCTGCCGTACTTATCCATACCCAAGATTTTTCTTGTTAAAAAAACCGCACCTATGGATAAAGTCATAATAACAACCGTCATTATAAAAGCAGTCAGACCTATGGTGCTGAGATTTGCAGTTATTTCTTCATTTGAGCCCATTCTCATTCCCATAAGCAGTACAAGGACAATAAGCGCTAAGGTCTGTACTTTGCCTGTCCATGCCAATTTATCACGTTTATCTCTGATTTTAGTTCCTATTATATAACCTACAAAAGTTATGCCTAAATATAAAATCAAATCACTCATTTTAACACTATTTCTCCTAACGCTTTGATTGAGTTATATTATACATTTTCTATTGACAAAAATCTACAGCGGGCATATATTACTTTTAAATAAAAGGGAGGCTCGCCATGAAATTAAGATCTAATTTAATGAGCAAGGATGATATGAACCGTGCTTTAAAGAGAATATCTCATCAGATTCTGGAGCAGAATCAGGGTGCTGACAATTTGGTTTTGCTTGGAATCATGCGACGTGGCGTTCCTTTAGCTAAGACTTTGGCTGCCAATATCAAATCCATTGAAGGCATCGACGTTCCCGTTGGCGAAATCGACATCACAATGCACAGGGATGATCTTAATCATCGTCAGTCAGAGCCAATAGTTAACAGCAGTAAAATCCCTTGTGATATCGAAAACAAAATCGTGATTTTAGTTGATGACGTTCTCTATACAGGAAGAACAGTAAGAGCTGCTCTCGATGCCACATCTGAATACGGACGTGCTTCCAAAATTCAGCTCGCCGTATTGATTGACCGAGGCCATCGCGAATTGCCGATTCGTGCCGATTATGTAGGAAAAAATGTTCCTACATCAAAGTCCGAACTTGTGAAGGTGCATGTTCTGGATATTGACGGCGTAGATGACGTTCAGCTTTTTGGTGAATAACGTTATATATAATTAAGAAGGTTTCAGTTTTATACACCGAAACCTTCTTTTTGTTTTTAAATAAATTGTGACATAATGATTGCACAAAGTGCCAGAGGCACATTGTAACAAATTGCAGTCGGTACGCAAGTGTCCCAAATGTGGTCGTGCTGTCCGTCAGCATTAAGCCCTGATGTAGGTCCAAGAGTTGTATCAGAAGCAGGTGAACCTGCATCTCCTAAAGCTGCAGCAGCAGCAATCAGAATAATTGTGCCGGCTGTGCTGAATCCCATTTCCATACAAAGTGGAACATACAAAACAGCTAATACAGGAATTGTGCCAAAAGATGTACCGATACCCATAGTAATAATCAAACCGATAACCATCATTACAATGGCCGCAATAAGTTTGCTGCCTCCCATAAAGCCAAGTGAAGCCTGAACCAGTTCTTCTACCGCACCTGTTGTATTCATAACATTAGCATATCCTGCCGCCACCAGCATAATAAAGGCAATAAGGCCCATAATGCCAAGTCCGTTTGAAATTACACCATCCAGATCTTTTATCTTAATTGCACCGAATACTACCATAATAATAATGCCTGAAAGCGCACCGAGAGGCAATGAATCAGTGAGCAGATTAATAACAAGAGTACCTACTGCCGCCACCAATGTTACCCAGTGAGCCATATTCATTTTAAGTTCACCGTCTGCTGTATTATTCGCACCTACGATTTCTCTGTTTTCATAAGTTCTTGGCTTACGGAAAACAAAAAGTGCTATGGCCAGACCAATAAACATGGAGGCACCAAGATACCAAGTAGATTTCCATACGTCACCTACGGCCACAGTCATCCCATTATCGGTAAGATTGTCTGCGATTAATCCTTGGAAAATAAAACCGAATCCAAAAGGAAGTGCAATATACGGTGCTTTAAGACCAAATGCCAATGCACAAGCAGCACCTCTTCTATCCAAATTCATTTCATTCATTAAAGATAATAATGAAGGAATCAAAATAGGAATAAATGCAATATGAACAGGAATCAAATTTTGTGAGCAACAAGCAATTAAAGCCAACGCAATTAAAAGCACCATCTTTTTCTTACCAACAATATGTGAAATTTTTTGAGAAAGAATTTCTGTAATCCCCGTGTAAGCCATACCACTCGCCAGTATTCCCAGGAGAACATAACTGAGGGCAGTCTGTGCATTGCCGCCCATACCTTCAATCAACGTACCTATTGTTTCTTCAACTCCCATACCTGCCAACACACCTGCTGCCAATGCCGAAATCAAAAGAGAAATCAATACATTAATTTTCAATAAACAAAGTACTATCAAAAGTACTACTGCAATAACTATCGGATTCAACAAGATATCCATACCAACTTTACTCCTTTCACGCGTTAAAACTGTATAGCTGTATATTGCAAAAATTATGCCATATACAGCTACACGCTAAATGTTGCTCATTCGGCAGGTTTAACCTATTTTGCGACTCGTTTTTGAATCATCATTTATTTTTTGTTGATTCATTTTTCACTCAAATTTCATTTCCACCACGAACCATAATCAGTACATTTATTGATTCCACCTCTTTTTTTAGCTTTTTTGCAAAGATTTTGTTAATAAATTGTTCAAAACTAGCATTGGCACGCCCCTTGCTATAAAATAAAGGCGTAAACAGTTAACACTTATTTCAAATATAAATTAAAATTTACGGAGGTCAAAAAATGTACAACAAGAAGCAGTTATTAGATTTCGCTTTCGAAGAAGCATTAAGCACTTGCAACTTAGGAGATTTAGACAGAGAAAACACTATCGAAACTCTTACTACCGCTATGAATGGATACGCCGCTCGTGAAGGAGTTCCTTTTACAGCTGAAGAAGTAAGAGCAACAATCATCGCAGGCCTTGATACAATGACAGAAGGAAGTTCCAGATTCTTTACAGCTAACTACAGCAAAGAAGATTTTCTCGAAATCGCTTTCCAGGAAGCTTTAAACACATGCAACCTAGGAGAATCTTCCAAAGAAACAATCGTTGAAGTTCTTACTACTGCTATGAACGGTTATGCTGTTCGCGAAGGTATTCCTTTTACATCTGAAGAAATTGCAGAAAAAATCGCTGCAGGCATCGCATCAATGAAGAAAGGTACCGATGAATTCTTTACAGCTCACTACAGCAAAGAAGAATTATTAGAAATCGCTTTCCAGGAAGCTTTAGGTACATGCCACGTTGCAGGTATGTCCGAAGAATTAATCACTGACATTTTAACTACTGCTATGAACGGTTACTCTGTTCGCGAAGGTATTCCTTTCACATCTGAAGAAATTGCAGAAAAAATTGCTGCAGGCATCGCAGAATACAAGAAGAACAAACCAGATTACGCATTATTCGCAGATAAGACAGTTTTATAATTCAAATAATTGCATTTCATTTAAAAAGGAGAATCGACAAAGCGATTCTCCTTTTTCATCGTCTATAAACCATATTTAACTTTTTTTCTTGCAAGAGTTGCCTGAGGAATATTTAAAAATTCAGCAGCAGCCCTCGTAGTTTTTTGTTTTTCCAGGGCATACTCAATTAACTTCCGTTCTTGCTCTTCCATTATTTTATTAAAATCCAAACTTTCTTCATTTTTCAATTCTCTTTTCAAATCTGACACCCTGTAATGATAAAGATTTTGGTTAAGAAGCATATCTATGGAGTATCCATCGATAGTTTTTCCCTTTTCAGCTATATAAAGTCTATGAACTGTATTTTCCAATTCCCTGACGTTGCCAGGCCAGTGATATTCTTTCAGTGCATCATAAGCATCCTTTGCAAAAGTTTTTTCCACACCGTACTTCTTGCTGTAGTTCTTCAAAAAGGTATCAGACAGACAAACAATATCATCCTTCCTCATACGAAGCGGAGGCACATTGATAAGACAGATATTTAATCTATAATACAAGTCTTCACGAAAACGTCCTTCTTCCACAAGTTTTTTCAGCGGAATATTATTTGCACAAACCACTCTCACATTCACGCGTTTAGGAGTAGTTCCGCCTACTCTGTAGTAAGTATTTTCTTGAAGAACCCTCAGCAGTTTCGACTGCATTGTCAAAGATAAACTACCTATCTCATCAAGAAAGAGGGTTCCGTTATTAGCCAGTTCGAAATAACCTTCCTTGCCGGAAGCCTGTGCGCCCGTAAACGAGCCTCTTTCATATCCAAAGAACTCCGATTCGGCAAGATTTTCTTGAATAGTAGCACAGTTAATTTTTATACACGGCTTTCCTCGGCGAGGGCTGTTTTGATGAATCAAATTAAAGACTTTTTCCTTACCTACACCTGTTTCTCCTTGAATTATGACATTACAGTCATATTGAGCTACGTTAAGAACCTCTTCTACCATAGTTTCAGTGACAGAACTCATATAAATAAAGTCATCTATCGTTTTAGCCGCATTCTGCGTTCTTTCTCTTTTCCCCTCCGTCGCAACAAAGCGTGCAATATCTGATTTAGATGCGAATTCATCAAGCATTTTAAATTCAGGCAAAGTTTTTTCAACAAAATCAACTGCGAAATCATAGGCATCATTGTCATATCCGTCAAGTGCATAGTGATCCACTTCTTTTCCCAAACAGTCAGCAATGAGAAGGCCCTGAGAATAACTGTTATTAATCCCCGTATAGCAAACCATGCCGCCGTCCTTAACTATACAATTAGCTACGCTTTCGCTTCCTTTAATATTCTCCAAGTTCAAAACCACATCCATAAAGTCACGGTTTTCACCCTTCAATATAGCATCAAACGCCTCAATCGGAAGTCCCAGGTCGACGAAATATATATCGTCAACCAAATTACCTAAAATTTTCTTCACATCGCTCGATTTTGCAATATTAGTATAACTGCTATCAATAGCAAGAATGATTGACACTTGTCCAGGATTGCTGTCATTTACAAGACGAGCATACAAAATCACTTCCGCTAAGTTGGAACCAACAATTAAAGCCTTGGAAATATTCATTTTTTTAAATTCCTCAGAGAGATTGCACAAGTTGCCTTCTTCTTCAAGAGTGACAAGCAAATATTTACTGTCATTTCCATTAAAACGATCATGCTTGAACAATTTTACACTTTCAAAGCATATAGCATAACCCGTACATTTTATCTGACCATATGCAAAATCAACTTCTTCAATGGATTCCAAATATAAAGGCAGTCCCGCAAGAGGTGTCATACAGACAACATCATCCCCTACATTAAATCCTTCCAGTTCAAAATCAGGGGAAATATCTTCTATAGTACCGCAAAACAACCCGCTGCTTTCCGTATACGGGTTATGTATTTTGCCCCTCTCATTAACTATTTTTAATATTCTCTCTTTTATGCGATTCACATCGTAATCACAAATACTGCAAATTTGATTAAAATTGCCGCGTTCAAAATCAATCAGATTTATCGCTATCTTCATTTCTTTCGATTTCAATATGGAAGAGTTGTCTAATTTCCAAGCAGTTACAGGAATACTGCCCTTCGGTTCAACCACTCTGTCCAATCCAAAGCCTTTCATATGTTCCCGTCTCCCTTTACAATAAGTATTGAGTCATTTTTGATTCGAAATTAAAGATATTATATCATTTTTGAATCAGCATTGTCCACTTTTTTATCTTTTTTTCGTCAAAATGCGTTGTTTTATGCGTTTTCTTCTCGACAAAATTTTGGCATAATTTTTGCATTGTTATAGCACGGAATTAAACATTAGATTTATTTATTATGGGAGGAAAACAAATGAATTTTGTAACAGGATTTTTAAAGTTCTCTCCAGTATTCGTACTGGCAGGACTTATGATTTCCGGTCAGGACGCATTAATCGCTGCTTTCTTAGCTTGCGTTTATGCAATGATTATCGCTGGCGTAGTTGCTAAAGTTAAGTTCCAGGACGCTTTAGACTCCGCTATCGGCAGTGTTAGCCACATTCTGGTTGCTCTGTTTATCCTGATGTTCGCTTACGCTATGGCAAACGCATTCATGTCTTACGGCGTTGGCGCATCCATCATCAACATCGCATTATCCCTTGGTGTAACTGCTAAAACAGTTGCTGCTGTTGGTCTGGTATGCTGCGGTTTATTATCCGTTGCTACAGGTACTTCTTGGGGTACATTCGCTGCTTGCGCACCTATCTTCTTATGGTTATCCCACATCGTTGACGGTAACCCATACTTAACAGTATGCGCTATCGCAGGTGGTGCTTGCTTCGGCGACAACATCGGTCTTATCTCCGATACAACTATCGTATCTTCCGGTATCCAGGGCGTACAGGTAGTAGACAGAATCAGACACCAGGGTGTTTGGTCCGTATCCTGCTTAGTATTAGCTGCTGTAGCATTCATCGTTGCCGGTTTCGTAATGGGATTACCTGGAGAAACAGTTGATGGTTCTGCTGTAGTATCTCAGATTCCTGAAAACGTATGGACAGTATTAGAAGCAGAAAGACCTGCTGCTATTCCATTACTTGAACAGGTTGCATCCGGTGTTCCTGTATACATGGTATTACCTTTAATTATCGTAATCGCTTTAGCTATTATGGGTCAGTCCACATTTATTTGTATCGGTTCCGGTCTGGTATCCGCTTACGTTTTAGGACTCTTCGCAGGTACTGCAGGAAACGTTCAGTCCTTATTAGATGACATCGTATACTCCGGTTTCGAAGAAGCTGGTGCTTGGGTAATCATCATGATGATGTGGGTTGCTGCTTTTGGTGGCGTAATGCAGAAGATGGATGCTTTTGCTCCTTTGGCTGCTTTCGTAGTAAAGATGTCCAAGAGAGTAAGAGGTCTGTTAACTTGGAACGCAGTTCTGTCCATTGCCGGTAACGCTGCTCTGGCAGACGAAATGGCTCAGATCGTAACAATCGGACCAGTTATCAAGCAGATCACAGAAGAAAACGTTGAAGGTTCCGAAGAAGATATGTACAAGTTATCTCTGAGAAACGCTACATTCGGCGACGCTATGGGTGTATTCGGTTCCCAGCTGATTCCTTGGCACGTATACTTAGGATTCTACGTAGGTATCGCTTCCGGCGTATATCCATTAGTAGAAATCACTAACATGGACTTCTTAAAGTTCAACTTCATGGCTTACATCGCTGTAGGTTCTCTGTTACTCTTAACTTTCACTGGTTGGGACAGATTCGTTCCTCTGTTCAAGTTACCATCAGAGCCTGCTGTAAGATTAAAGAAGGCTACAAAGGTAGACGAAGCCGCTTAATATCAACTTTAGTTTAGACTTAATTCCAACATAAAAGACGCTCAAAACTTTGAGCGTCTTTTTATATTCTATATAAGTGCTGCCACTCCATAAGTTGCAATCGTAACTACAATACCTGCAATCACAACGCCTAATACAATGGCCGGCATTGCTCTTTTTAACTGCATATCAAGCATTGCTGCAACCAATGCACCTGTCCAGGCGCCTGTTCCCGGAAGCGGAATCGCAACCAGTACCAGCAATCCCCAGAACTCGTATTTTAGCACCTGTTCTTTCTTTTTATCAGCCTTTTCTTCCATCTTATGAACGATGTTGGCCAGGAATTCACTTTTGCCCTGCATCCATTTAAAAATCTTACGAATGAAGATTATTATAAAAGGAACAGGAACCAAATTCCCTAAAATAGCCACCAGCAAAGCCGGTCCTACATCAAGACCATTTAAAACTCCGAGAGGAATCGCCCCTCTGAGTTCTATTACCGGAACCATCGATACAAGGAAAGTCATTATTAAATTTCCTGCCGTAGTACCCCATAATGAAAACATTTGCTCAGTCCTCGTTTCTTCTTTAGTAAATCAGTTAAAAGTGTGCGGCTTAATTATGACCGCACACTTCATATAAATCTGCTATTTGCTATTTACTGCAGCCTGTGCTGCCGCGAGTCTAGCAATCGGCACTCTGAAAGGTGAACATGAAACATAATTCAGCCCAACTTCATGGCAGAAAGCAATAGTTTTAGGATCTCCGCCGTGTTCACCGCAGATACCAAGTTTAATCTTAGCTCTTGTTTGTTTTCCTGCAGATGCAGCCATTTTGATCAGCTTACCAACGCCTTTAACATCAAGAGTCTGGAACGGATCCTCCTCAAGGATACCCTTGTTAACATAGGTTTCAATGAGTTTTCCTGTATCATCGCGGGAGAATCCAAATGTCATCTGTGTCAGGTCGTTTGTACCGAAGGAGAAGAATTCCGCTTCTTTCGCAATTTCTTCAGCATCCAGTGCTGCTCTAGGAGTTTCTATCATAGTACCGACCATATAGTCGAGTTCCATATCATATTCCGCAATACATCTGTTGGCTGTTTCAACAACCACTTTTTTAACATCTGTTAATTCAGCCAATGAGCCTACCAACGGAATCATAATTTCAGGAACGATGTCGACATTATCTTCCTTCTTCACTTCCAATGCAGCACTGATTATAGCTTCAGTCTGCATCTTTGCAATTTCCGGATATGTAACAGCCAATCTGCATCCTCTGTGACCCAGCATCGGATTCTGTTCATGAAGTTCTGCAACCTTGCCTGCAACCTTTTCATAAGGAACGTCCATAATTTCAGCAACTTCCCTGATTTCTTCTTCTGTATGCGGAAGGAATTCGTGTAAAGGCGGATCAAGGAGTCTGATTGTAACAGGTCTTTCTCCCATTACTTTATAGATTTCCTTGAAGTCGCTCTGTTGATAAGGTCTGAGAGCTTCCAAAGCCTCTACTCTTTCTTCAACTGTATCTGCCAAAATCATTCTTCTAATGGCAGGAATTCTTTCCTCATCAAAGAACATATGCTCAGTTCTGCAAAGACCAATTCCTTCTGCACCGAATTCCACTGCCTGAGCAGCGTCTCTCGGATTATCAGCATTGGCTCTGATCTTGAGATTTCTGATTTCATCAGCCCAATCCATCAGTTCGCCAAAATCATCCGAAACTTCCGGATCAACAGTTTTAATCTGTCCACAGTACACTTTACCTGTGCTTCCGTCTATGGATATGTAGTCGCCTTCAGAAAATTCTTCATCGCCTACTATCATAGTTTTAGTTTCTTCACTTACGATAATACCAGAACAGCCTGCTACACAGCATTTGCCCATACCTCTTGCAACTACTGCAGCGTGGGAAGTCATGCCGCCTCTTGCAGTCAGAATACCTTCTGCTGCAACCATTCCGGCCAAATCTTCAGGAGAAGTTTCTTCTCTTACCAAAAGGACTTTCTTGCCTTCTGCTGCAGCTTCTGCCGCTTCTTCAGCTGTGAAGTAAATCATACCGCAAGCAGCTCCCGGAGATGCAGGTAGTCCTGTTGCAATTACTTCTGCGTTTTTAAGTTCTTTTTTGTCAAACGTAGGATGCAGAAGCTGGTCAATCTGAGCAGGTTCCATTCTTGTAATGGCTGTTTCCTTATCAATTAAACCTTCTTCTACCATATCAACGGCAACCTTTACCGCAGCCTGTGCAGTTCTCTTGCCGTTTCTTGTCTGTAACATGTACAGTTTGCCTCTTTCAACTGTAAACTCCATATCCTGCATATCTTTGTAATGCTTTTCAAGGAGTTCTGCAATTCTTGTGAAGTCCGCATAAGCTTCAGGGAAGGCTTCTGCCATTTTTTCAATGTCTACAGGAGTTCTTACCCCTGCTACTACGTCTTCGCCCTGTGCATTTACAAGGAATTCTCCAAAAATCTTCTTTGTTCCGTCTGCAGGGTTTCTTGTGAAAGCAACACCTGTGCCGGATGTGTTACCCATGTTACCGAATACCATGGATTGTACATTTACAGCTGTACCTAAACTGTCTGAAATTCCATTTAATTTTCTGTAAAGAATAGCTCTGTCGTTATTCCAGGATCTGAAAACAGCCTTAACCGCTTCGATGAGTTGCACTTTTGGATCCTGCGGAAAATCAACACCTGTATTCTTTTTTACAATTTTCTTATATTCTACTATAACTTCTTCCAAGTCTTCAGCAGTAAGATCAACGTCGTACTTAACGCCTTTTGCTTCCTTTCGGCCATCAAATATCTTGTCGAAATTCTTCTTTGGAATTTCTAAAACTACATTGCCGAACATCTGGATGAATCTGCGATAGCTGTCCATCGCAAATCTTCTGTTTTCAGTCAACGCAGCTAAACCTTCAACACTCTGGTCGTTGAGTCCCAAATTAAGAATCGTATCCATCATACCCGGCATCGAAATTACAGAACCGGAACGTACTGAAACCAGTAACGGATTGTCAGTGGACCCGAATTTCTTGCCCATAACATTTTCCAATTCTTCGATTTTTTCATAAATGCCTTGGATAATATCATCGCCTATAACTTTGCCTTCTTCGTAATATCTGTTACAAGCTGATGTGGTGATTGTAAACCCAAATGGTACAGGTAATCCAATCTTGGTCATTTCTGCCAGATTAGCACCCTTGCCACCTAAGAGTTCTCTCATTTCCTTCGATCCTTCGTTAAAGGAATAGATAAATTTTTCGTTCATGCCTCTCCATTTCCGTCAATTAAAATGACAATCTTTCCTCGATGTATGCGCGAACTTCGGAAACAGGGATTCTTACTTGTTCCATTGTGTCTCTGTCACGGACAGTTACACATCCGTCAGTTTCAGTGTCGAAGTCTACGCATATGCAGAATGGAGTTCCTATTTCGTCTTCTCTTCTATATCTCTTACCGATTGAACCCGCTGCATCGTAGTCAACCATGAAGTACTTAGCCAGTTCCTCATAAATTGGCTCCGCTATTGGTGATAACTTCTTAGCAAGAGGTAATACAGCAGCCTTGAACGGAGCAAGAGCAGGGTGGAATTTCAGAACGACTCTGGTGTCTTCCTTACCGTTTGCGTCTGTGAGAACCTCTTCATTATATGCATCAATCAGGAACGCCAATGCAACTCTGTCGGCTCCTAATGATGGTTCGATTACATAAGGGATATATTTTTCACCTGTTTCAGAATCTACATAGCTCAGATCCTGATTTGATGTGTTGATATGCTGAGTCAGGTCAAAGTTAGTTCTGTCAGCGATACCCCACAGTTCACCCCAACCGAACGGGAACAGATATTCAATATCTGTTGTTGCGTTGGAATAGTGGGATAATTCTTCCTGTTCATGGTCACGAGTTCTGATATTTTCCATAGTCATATTCAGGCTCTTCAGGAAGTTTACACAGTATTCCTTCCAGTATGCAAACCATTCCAGGTCAGTTCCCGGTTTGCAGAAGAATTCAAGTTCCATCTGTTCGAACTCTCTTGTTCTGAAAGTGAAGTTCCCAGGTGTGATTTCATTTCTGAAAGACTTACCGATCTGTGCAATACCGAACGGAACTTTCTTTCTTGCTGATCTCTGCACGTTTCTGAAGTTTACGAAAATACCCTGAGCAGTTTCAGGTCTCAGGTAAATTTCAGCCTTGGAGTCTTCTGTAACCCCCTGGAAAGTCTTGAACATCAGGTTGAACTGACGAATGCCTGTGAAGTCGGACTTGCCGCATTCAGGACAAGCAATCTTGTGTTCTGCAATATAGTTTTCCATCTGTTCGTTGGACCAACCGTCAACAACAACATCTTCAATGTTGTGTTCATGCATATAATCTTCAATAAGCTTATCAGCTCTGAATCTTGCCTTACATCCCTTGCAGTCAATCAGAGGATCGGAGAATCCGCCAACGTGTCCGGAAGCAACCCAAGTCTTAGGATTCATCAGGATTGCAGCATCAAGACCTACGTTGTACTTTGATTCCTGAACAAATTTTTTCCACCATGCTTTCTTTACATTGTTCTTGAATTCAACGCCCAGAGGACCGTAGTCCCATGTGTTTGCAAGGCCACCGTAAATTTCTGAGCCCGGGAAGATAAAGCCTCTGTTTTTAGACAGGGCAACGATTTTTTCCATAGTTACATCTTTTTTCATTTTTTAATAAACTCCTATTATGTCCAGTATTTAAATTTTATTTTTCGATTGCATCTTCAATCTTTTCTTCAACTTCTTCAATCTTAGCTTCTGCCTTGTCTGCTAAGTCTTCTAATTTTTCTTCTGCTTCGTCAAAGAAACATTCAACTTCAATTTCAATATCGTCTTTCTTTTCTTTGATTTCGTTCCATTTTTCAGTTACAACATCTTTAACCTGGTTGTAAACTTCAACGCTCTTGCCTTTGATTTCTTCCATGTAATCAGGCGCCTTTTCCTTAACATCTTCAGCAACTGCTGCACCCTTTGCAACAACTTCGTCCATTACTACGGAACCCTTTTCCTTAACGTCTGCTGCAAGACCTTCAGCTTTTGCAGAAATGTCCACTACTGTTCCGTCATCCTTTGTAAGTTCAATCTGGCACTTGAAACCGAAAGCTGCGATTGCTGCTGCGATAACGCCCCAAGGAGCTACCAGTGTTCCTACAAGACCTACGTTTAAAGGAATGTTAACAATTGTTTCATCGTCCTTCTTAACAGAAATCTTTGTTACATTACCCTTCTTAACCAGTTCTTTAATCTTTTCAACTGTTTCGTCAGCAAAATCTGTAGCTTTGTTTCCTGACTTCAGGTTAATTGTTTCTTCAATTGCAATAATAGCATCTACTACGCTGCCTTCTGCAGCTTCCAGTGCTTCCTTTGCTTCTTTGTATGATACCCCTGTTCTGTCCTTGACTAATTCGATTTTTTCTAATGTAATTTCCATCTTAATACCTCCATTATTTTAAAGTTGGAAAAAGCTTTCACTTTTCAGTCCTTTTATATCCAGGTGATAGGATATGTATTCCTTCATCAGCCCCTGCAGTTCCTGCTGTTTATCGTCATCCAAAGCGATTTTCTCAAAGGATTGCACAGGCTGTTTTTGAAAATACTTTAATATATCAATTATACCAAAATCCAGCTTGTAAATCAACGGTCGTTCATTGGTATTTACACATTCAGCGGCACATTCGCCGCAGATAAATCCACCTTCCTGCACACTGAAAAGTACTTTATCGCGGGCATCCGCAGGCCTTTTTTGTCCGCAGCAAGTGCACACATCAAGTTCCGGCATAGTACCGAGAATATCCATAGCCTTGACCATATATGCCAAAATCAAAGTACCATGTTTTTTTTCACGCTTTTGAAGAGCTTCCATAAATTCGACCAAAAGATTAAAAATCTTAGGCTGCGGCATCCCTTCGGGAAGCATTTTGTCAGTCAGCTCCAGAACATAAGAAGCCGCCATATATTTATCCAAATCTTCGCCGATACCGTAAAAACTTTTCAATACCTGACCGCTGTTTAAGTTGTAATTTTCTCTGTTTTTAAAAAGCTCGTATTTGCCGTAAGCAAAGGCTTTCACTGCAAGTGCCGTCTTGTTTCGTCCGCCTTAATTAAGGCTTGTTCCCACGCTTATTTTGCCGTATTTCTTGGAAAAAAGAGTAATCATTCTCCGTCCTCCAAGAGCCTTTGTCTGTCTTAATACGATACCTTCAGTATCAGTTACCATATTTATTCCTTATATCCGAAATTTGATAATGCAAAGTCGGAATCTCTCCAGTTTTCCTTTACTTTTACCCAAAGTTCAAGGAACACCTTGCAGCCGAGAAGTGCTTCGATTTCGATTCTTGCACTCTTGCCGATGCCTTTGAGTTTCTTTCCTTGTTTACCTATAATGATTCCCTTATGAGACTTTCTTTCGCAGTAAATCACTGCTCCGATGCGTGTTAAGTTTCCTTCTTCCTTGTAACTTTCAATCTCGATAGCTACGCCGTGAGGAACTTCGTCTTCCAGATAAAGCAGAACCTTTTCTCTGATAATTTCGCTTACTATAAAGCGTTCAGGGTGGTCTGTAACCATATCTTCAGGGAAATACATAGGGCCTTCTTCTAAATGTTCTTCAATGCCGGCGATAAGATGTTCCACATTCTTACCTTCCAGGGCAGAAGTTCCGTAAATGCCTTCAAAGACATCCATTGCTGCGTAATCATCATAAATTTTGCGGAACACTTCCGGGTCCATCTTATCAATCTTGTTAATGACAAGAATCTTTGGAGTGCTTACATTCTTAAGCATTTCAAGGATATATTTGTCTCCGGGTCCTTTGTCAATGGCACTGTCAACCAGGAACAGAAGCACATCCACTTCATTAAAAGTGTTGATGGCTGACTCAGTCATAAAATTGCCCAGCTTGCTGTGAGGTTTATGAATACCCGGTGTATCGATGAATACCATCTGAACCCCTTGGTCATCATCCTCTTCAAGTCTTGTATAAATACCTCTGATGGTATTTCTCGTTGTCTGCGGCTTATCGGTAGTAATCGCCACCTTTTCACCAAGTATTGCATTCATCAAAGTGGACTTACCTACATTTGGGCGTCCAACAATTCCAATAAATCCTGTCTTCAAGATCTTTTCCTTTCTTGTCACAGCCTAGAGGCGAAAGGCCTCAGGCAGCAGTTCCTTCATAGTTCTCATCTCAAGAGATTCAATCGAGTCTCCTGTAATTATATTAAAATCATCTTCGACAAATTCCAGCATAAACTGTCTGCAGATTCCGCAGGGCCAGGCTTTTCCTTCACCGGAAACTATGGCAATAGCTTCAAAGTTTCTTTCGCCTTCAGAAATCGCTTTGACAAAAGCCGTTCTTTCAGCGCAGATGGTCGCACCGTATGAGGCATTTTCCACGTTTACACCTGTATAGATATGCCCGCTTGAAGCCAAAAGTGCTGCGCCTACCGTAAATTTCGAGTATGGAGCGTAAGCATTCTGCATCGCTGATAGGGCCTTTTCATAAAGTTCTCTTTCCGTCACAGAAATCCTCCTACCTTTCAAGGTCGATATGGCTCATTACCATTTCTTCTTTTTCTCTCATCACAGCCTTTTCCTCATCTTCCATATGGTCGTATCCCAGAAGGTGAAGCAGACTGTGAACAAAGAGATATACAAATTCTCTTTCGTAAGAATGTCCGTATTCTTCTGCCTGTTCTTTGGCCCTTTCTACGCAGATTACCACGTCTCCAAGACACAGTTCCCCTTCTTCCGGCATGTCCCACACGCCTTCATATTGAGGGAAAGAAAGCACATCTGTTACCTTGTCCACATCGCGGTATTCAGCGTTGAGTTCCTTGATTTCTTCAGGCTCAACAAGAGTCAGGCTCACTTCTGCACGTTCTGCATCAACACCTTCTTTTTCAAAAAGAAATGCTGCTGCTTTTTCCATTTTTTCAACTAATGAATCTTCTAAAACCTGTCCTTCTTCAAGATAAATATTCATACCCAGCTCCTATTCCTCAACTTCATCAGGATATTTCTTATAATAACTGTCGTAAGCATTGATGATGCGTCTTACCAGTTCATGTCTTACAACGTCTGTGTCTTTCAGGTGGCAGAATCTGATTCCATCAACTTCTTTAAGAACTCTGGCAGCCTCCACAAGACCTGACTTCTTGCCGCGCGGCAAGTCAATCTGCGTGATGTCACCGGTTACAACTACTTTGGAGCCAAAGCCCATTCTTGTAAGGAACATCTTCATCTGCTCTCTTGTTGTATTCTGTGCTTCGTCTAGTATGATAAAGGAGTTGTCCAGAGTACGTCCTCTCATATATGCAAGAGGAACCACTTCGATTACCTCTTTTTCTTTGAGTCGGAGAGCCGCATCTCTTCCAAGCACATCATAAAGCGCATCGTAAAGAGGTCTCAGATATGGATCCACCTTGTCCTGCAGATCACCCGGCAGGAATCCAAGTCTTTCGCCGGCTTCCACAGCAGGTCTTGCAAGAATAATCTTCTGAACTTCTTTGCTCTTGAAAGCGTTGATTGCCATAGCAACGGCGATATATGTCTTACCTGTCCCCGCAGGTCCTATACCGAAAACAATGTCGTTCTTACGGATACTTTCAACGTATTCCTTCTGGCCGAGTGTCTTTGGTTTAAGCGGTTTGCCTTTATGAGTAAAGCAGATTACGTCCTTTGAAATATTGCTTTCTTTGTAGGAAAGGCCTTCTTTCTTCAAGCTTATCACGTAAGCTGCCTTCTGTTTTCCGAGGCCTTCGCCTGCCGCCAGTATATTTGCAAACTCTTCCAGAATTGACTGAGCAAGGTCCATAGCCTTTTCAGCCTCTTCAGATGTAAGTTCTTCTCTTGTCTTTAATATGACATCGTCATCTCTTTGGAAAATGTCAACTCCTGTCGCTTCTCTGACCAAATCCAGGTTTGCGTCAAAATTACCGAAGAGTTCTATTCTGTCAATGTCCTGATTGATCTGTACTTTTCTGTCCAATTACAATCTCCTGTTCTTTTCCGATTTCTTCTCTGACCTCAAGGGTCACACCTACTTCTATTATACTTTCTTTGTATGAAAAATTCAAATTTTTGCTTAAAATTTCAGCCTTTTCAGGCAAATTTTCTTTAACCCAAATCCGCAGCTGCTGCTCTGCTTTTTCTTTGATTTCCGCTTCCGTTTTTTCTCTCTTGTTTACAACAGTTTTGCCGTCAAAATCCGTCTTTTTTGTGTATCTTTCCTGGTTAAAAATAAGTCTGTAGGGGATCTTGGCCGTTATTACACCCTTAGACTTTACGTAGTAATAGTTGGGATATTCTTCGTCGTAGACTGTAGGCTGGGTCGGCACATAGCCGGATATTAATACGTCTCCCGCGTTAACATAATCCCCCGCCTCTGCCAAAGCCAAGCCGCGATAGGCTTCTATATTTTCAATGTACCCTGATTTAGCTGCCACAATATTGCAGTAATACTCCCCCGATTCAATTTCTTCCATCGAGTCTCCCGTCTCTGCCACATTAAGAAAAACCTTGCGTCCGTCATAGACAAGCTGTACCCAGACAATCTGCGGAAAACTGTCGTACAAAAGTGCCTCAGCTTTTTGCCAGTCTATAGAGGGTCTGTAGCTGCCTTCTTTTATTCCGGCCTCTGCCAGAGTTTTTCTCAGTTGCTGCTCCGGAACTGCTCTGTACCCATCCACTTCTATAGTTTTAACAAAAAAAGACTGGCTTATTACCAGGATGCAGGTAATTATGACGCCGACGACTTTGAGCGGGTCTGTCAAAAATCTGCCGGCTCTATAGGCCGCACCCCTGTGATTTACCTCAGTTATTCTATACAAGGACTTTGCAATCTTTTTGAGTCTGTCCAGGTCATAAGGAGTAAGGCTGCAAGTAAGGGAAATGGGCGTCAGGTACTGCACATCGCGAAAGCAAATGCCTTCTTTCATCCCCTTGTCCAAAAGCTTATCTATCCTGAAACCTTCGATTTTGACTGTCACTTGATGGATTGTGAAATTCAGCTCCCTGTATGTTACCTTCAATCAAAAGCCTCCCCTCAAAGATTTCTTTCAGTACAAAATCGCTGCCGTTAACGGACACATAGTCATCGCCGCATTTGACCGTCAGGGAAGTTTCGCTTATCATCACTATGGATTTAACGTTTTCTATGACGGCGAGCCCCCTGGAAAGTGCCACTTTAGGCGAATTGAAGTCCATATCGTATTTCATCTCGTCAATCAGCTTCAAAAGAAAAACCCCCTTCAGTTTAATTTATGAAAGGGGTTTTATTATTATTACAGTTTATCATTTGTCATTATTTTTAATAATCTCAATTCCACAGGCATATGCTACGAACATAGAAAAAACCATGTTGTATAAAGCCGATTTGTCATATTCACTGCCCATATTAAATAATTCATATGCCCGCAATACAAAAATCAATATGCAAATTGGAAAAAGAATTAAATACAGGTTTTTTATTTTCGTTTCTCCTTATTCAATGATAACCACTTCGCCTGCATTATCCCAGCCGTAGCCGCCCATTTCTTCCAGCTTCTTATGGAATTCTTCACTTTTGAGAACCTCGATAAAAGCTTTAACTTCGGGCATTTCAAGGCTCTTTGCTTCAATGGCAAAGTCGTATTCTTCAGGACCCACAACGACAAAATCAAGTCCCATGGTGCGTGCCGCCGACTCTATGCCCATACCCGCATCTATATCTTCTCTTGCTACAAGGGCTGCCACAGCCATATGGGTTGTAGCTTCTTTGTCGTAGCCATCGATTTGAGCAGGATCAATTCCTTCCAGCTTCAGTTTATAGTCAAGAAGCACTCTCGTGCCTGCACCCTTCTGGCGGTTCACATAGCGGCAATTTACCAGGTCTTTCACGCCTTTGATTTTCAGAGGATTGTCTTTCTTGACCATAATTCCCTGAATTCTGTTTACACCTTTTATCAGAGCCATTTTCTTGTCAGGAAAAAGGTTCTTAATGTAAGAAATATTGTATTCTCCTGTCTCCATATCAAGAAGATGTGTCGGTGCGATGGTAGTTTCTCCGCGTTTAAGAGCCATCAGGCCGCCCATGCTTCCAACGTGAGTGCTGGAAAGGTTTATCTTGTCTGCGATTACGTCCAGAATCAGATCGTGGCTGCCGATGGAAACCAGAGTATTCTGTAATTCATCAATCGGTTTATATAATTCAATTTCAACTTCTTCCCCAGCTTCAAAACCCTCGCTGTCCTGAGGTACAACGCAGAAACCGTCTGCTTTTACAAGGCTCATGGCCGCCCCTGCACCGCGGGCAAGAGGTGTTGCTACAAACTTATCCTCAACCTTGCCCACTCTTACGCGCACATATTCTCTGTGCTTGAGAGAAGACACAAGACGCTTGGAAAGAGTAGCTTTGACTGCATTGCGCTTCAGAGTCTGAAGTCCTGAGAAAAGATTCATTACAGGAATTACAAAGTTTTCAAAATCAATATATGCGGACACAGGATATCCCGGCAGTCCGATTACAGGCTTACCGCCTGCAATCGCCAAAATTACAGGTTTCCCCGGTTTGATTGCAACTCCGTGGACAACAACCTCACCCAATTCTCTGAGAATATGAACAGTATAATCTTCTCTGCCTGCGCTTGAGCCTGCATTGACGATTACGATGTCGTTTTCGGCGAGGGCATCTTCAACTGTCTTTTTGATTTTTTCATAGTCATCTTCGACAATTGAATAGACCTTCGGTACGCCTCCCTTTTCGCTGACCATACCGCTGAACATATATGAGTTGGAATCAATGATACTTCCGTCTGTTATATCATCACCGCTCTTGATTATTTCAGTTCCTGTAGGAATGATGGCAACCTTAGGCTTTGGAAAGACTTCAATATGGCTGTTTCCGCCGGCTATGACCGCTCCCATATCCACTGGTCTCATAACATGGCCGCCTGGGACCAGCATTTCGCCTTCCACGATGTCTTCACCGATAGGTCTCACGTGCTGCCAAACGGGTACCGGCTGAATTATCTTGACGTGTTCTTTGTCTACCGGCATCAAGTCTTCTGCCATAATTACTGCATCATAAGGCAGGTGAACCGGGTCACCTGTGTCAACTTCAATATAGTCGCTGCCTTCTTCTAAAATTACAGGCTGCGCCTCTGATGCTCCTTTGGTCGCTGCCACCTTAACAGCGATTCCGTCCATGGCCGCCGCATTAAAAAGAGGTGAACAGCACTTAGCAAAGACAGCCTTTGCGGTCACTCTCCCCAGACTTTCTGCCACACTAATTATTTCATTTTGCGGCAAAGTGCAGTTCTGCAGTTTTTCCATATATTCTGCCAGCGCAGTTTCTACAGGTTTTGTATTAAGATAAAGATTTCTCTTGCTCATTTTTTCTCCTAAATATAGTAAACTTTGACTTTTTCTCCGGCTTTGAGGCCCTCAAGATTCCTGTCAATTACAATATATCCATCAGCTTTTGTCATAGTATAAATCAGACCTGATTTGCCGAGGACTGGCGTTGCAATATTGCCTTCCTCAGTATGTGTCAGCTTGACAAGCTGAAAAGTCTTTCGTCCCGGTGATGATGCCAGATTAGTGTCTATTTGGGCCATTGTTGATAGTTCTTCCTCTGCGCCTGTCTTGTGATTCCAAAGTGCGCCTATAATCTGTCTGAAGACAATAAGGGCTGCCACCGGATGTCCGGGAAGTCCTGCAAGTATGGAATTACTTGGCTCGTCAACGGCCAGAATTGTCGGTTTGCCGGGCTTTACTGCAATTCCGTGGGTAAAGACACCACTGCTTGACAGTTTGTCCAGAATCTTTGCAGTCGCGTCTTTTTTACCTTTGGAGCTGCCGCCGGAAACTATGACTATATCCGCTGCGTTTTTACCCCGTTCAACTGCATCTTCCAAAAGTTCTTCTTGGTCTTTGATTTTCTCAAATCCTTTTATTTCAAATCCCAGGCTGGCTGCCATACCAATGAGCCCATAGGTGTTCACATCTCTTACCTTACCTTTTTGCGGCGGCTCGTCAGGGTCAATCAGCTCATCGCCTGTGGATATAATGTAGCAGGTCCAAGATTTATAAACCTCTATCTCAGTATGTCCCACTGATGCCAGTAGACCCATATCCTGCGGTTTTATTCTGCGGCCTCGTTGCAGAATCTTCTCGCCACGGGCAACGTCTTCATCGGCTTCAACCACATGAGTTCCATCTGCTGCACTCTGGTAAACGGCAATCTGATCTTCCGAAAACTTTTCGCAGTATTCTTCCATCACTACAGCTGTTGCACCATCCGGAATCATTGCACCTGTAGGCACATAGGCGCACTGTCCTGCTTTTATTTCAATGGCGGAATCTTCGCCCATTTCCACATTGCCAACCACTTTCAGGAAAACAGGCATACTTTCTCCTGCACCTACAGTATCGGAAGCCAACACAGCGTATCCATCCATAGTGGAACGTCTGAATCCGGGCACGTTTTCGCCGCTAATCACATCTTCGGCAATAATTCTTCCCAGTGCATTTTCTATCTTTATTTTTTTAGTCTCAGGTTTAATCCCCATTGACTTATCTGTTAACTTTTCCAAAGCCTTTTCCAGGCTGTCTACTTTCAAGAGTTCCATAATAAGCCTCCTTTGTCATCAAGTATAGCACATCTATTGACATTTTGCGACCACCTGGAATACAATCAAGACAAATGTAAGGAGGCTGCAATGAGAAAAGTAAATCTTCACACACATACTATATTCTGCGACGGCAAGAACACTGCAGAAGAAATGGTTCTTTCTGCAATTGCCAAGGGTTTCGACGTGCTGGGATTCTCCGGACACAGTTTCACTTCCTTCGACGGAGGCGGTTGTATTAAAGATGCAGACATTCCGGCATACAAATCTGAAATTGCCCGACTTAAAGAAAAATACAAGGACAAGATTTTGATTCTCTGCGGTCTTGAGCAAGATTATTATGCTACTCAGGAAGCCTTTGGCTACGACTACACCATTGGCTCCGTCCACGCCTATCACGTGACCGGTCCTCTTGACGATGGCAGCGGATTTGCCTTTATCGACTACAGCACTGACCATTTGCGTAAGGCTGCAGACAAGTTCTACGATGGTGATCTGATGGCCGTTTCCGAAGGCTACTTCGACAGAATCTCGACTATCGTAGAAAAAACTCACTGTGACATCATAGGCCACTTCGATATCATCAGCAAGTTCAACGAAAAGGAACTGGTATTTGACGAGAATGACCCTCGATATGTTGCGGCTTGCGATAAGGCTCTTGAAAAACTCATAGCAAGTGGCGCCATATTTGAAATAAACACGGGAGCTATGGCCAAAGGCTGGCGTACCACACCTTACCCGTCCGCAGCCATTCTCCGCAAGATATGTCAGAGCGGTGGCAGAATCATAATTTCCAGCGACAGTCACGCAGTTGATACTATAGATTACGGCTTTGAGCAAGCTTTGCGGCTTGCTAAGGACTGCGGTTTTAAGACCGTGGTAACAGTGGATGACAACGGTCGTTTTGTTGACGAAGAAATTGTTATTTAGTTGGGTGTGGCCCAACTGAATTCTGTTTTGCTACGTTTAGTGTTGGGCGAGACCCAACGTAAACTCCTTTTTTCGACTTCTCCGTTGGGTAAGCCCCAACGGATTTCTTTGTTTTTAATAATTGCGTTGGGGCGTGCCCAACGCAATTCTATTTTTGGGACACCCACGTTGGGTGTTTTTTGCCGTTGTCTGGGCACTCCAAAATAAGGGTACAATAATGAACTGCTACTTTACAGAATCCATCTTTTTTCTTCTTTAGAGTTTATGATGTCTCTAGGCCACACCAAAACTTACCCAACTTAACTGATTGATTCTGCAGTTTGCGTTGGGTCACACCCAACGCAAACAACTTTTTTCGACACCCCCGTTGGGGCACGTCCAACGTATTTACATATTTTTGATACTTGCGTTGGGGTGCGCCCAACGCAATATGCCGAATTTACCGGTTTGGTTAGTACACATAAAAAAAGAGGCTCAAAGCCTCTTTTATCTATATCCATTTTCCGAAGGCCACTTTCTTCGCCAAAAAGCACGGCCCTTCTTCTTTAAACAGTTGGCATGAAGAATAACACTTCTTGCCTACCTGAGTGATTTCAACCTTTTTGCCGTTGACTTCAACGACGTCGCCTACACTCACACTACAATCGAGAGTCACATCTTCTTTAAATTTCTTCTGGCAAAGTGCTCTCTGGTCACAGCCGGCGTCGATGCGGGCGCGGCTTTCTCTATCCAAAAAAGACACATCTTTGTGTTTCTTGACAGGCTCGGCACATTCGCCGCCTTGTCCTGTTAGGATTTCAAGTCCGTGCTCAAGGGCCGGTATGATAAATCCCAGGTTTTCACGGACAGCCTTTGGACTTCCGGGGAGATTGATTATGAGTGTCTGGCCTCTCGTAACGGAAACTGCTCTTGAGAGCATTGCCTTTGGAGTAATCTCGAAGGATTTGTAACGCATATATTCGGCTATTCCCGGTACATTGCGGTCAGCAATAGCCAATGTTGCTTCGGGAGTGTTGTCTCTCGGAGACAGACCTGTTCCACCTGTAGTCAGCACCAAGGCATATTTCTTTTTGTCCGTCATACGAACCAATTCTTCTTTGAGTTTATCAGCATCGTCGGGAAGAATTACGGTTTCGCACACTTGGCAGAATCCGCTTTCGTCAAGAATTTCTTTTATTAAAGGACCGCTTTCGTCTGTGCGCAGTCCTGCAGCACCCTTGTCACTTAAAGTTATTACTCCAACTTTGTATTTCATAGGATTCTCCTTTGATAATAAATAAGGCTCTCCGAATGGAGAGCCTGTTGTTTATCCCAAAAAGTTCATTACAACGCTTTTTACAGCATTGCCGTCTGCCTGGCCTTTTAACTTGGCCATGACAGGACCCATGAGCTTGCCCATATTTTGCTTGCCGCCCTCGATGCCGAGTGCCGCAGCAGTTTCTTTAACAACTTCGAGAATCTTGTCCTCAGAAAGTTGTTCAGGCAAATATCTGTTCAGGATTTCGATTTCGGCTTTGTAGGATTCTACTAAGTCTGTTCTACCGGCTTTTTCAAAATCAGCAAGTGCATCTTTTCTCATTTTAACTTGCTTAGATAAAACGGCAATGATGCCCTCGTCGCTAAGCTCTTCTCTGTTATCAACTTCGTACTGCTTGATAGCAGCTCTAGCCAGATTAACAGTATTTTTAGCAATCTCGTCCTTGTTTCTCATCGCTTCCTTGTAGTCAGCCATGAGCTGTTCTTTGATTGTCACTTTGTTTTCACCTCTATTCTCGGAAGCTGTTTGCGTCCAGTCCAAAAGGTCTCAAATGAATATATTTTTAATTAGTATTTCTTAGCCTTTTTTCTTGCAGCTTCAGATTTTTTCTTTTTCTTTACGCTTGGTTTTTCGTAGTGTTCTCTCTTTCTGAGTTCGGACATAACGCCATCTCTAGCGCATGATCTCTTGAATCTCTTCAGAGCGCTTTCTAAACTTTCGTTTTCTCTTACGATTACTTGTGCCATTCTTGATTCACCTCCTGACTAAAATGAAATAACCTAGCCGTGAACATGTATCTAGCCGATACCGCA
>JAFSHN010000054.1 GCA_017440275.1 Bacillota bacterium
TGACGGAATTGCCATGGGACATATCGGAATGAAATACTCCCTTGCAAGCCGTGAACTTATTGCCGACAGCGTTGAAACCATGATTATGGCTCACGCTTTCGACGGTGCAGTTCTGGTTCCAAACTGCGATAAAATCGTACCGGGTATGGTTATGGCAGCTTGCAGAATGAATATCCCTGCCATTGTTTGCTCCGGCGGACCTATGATGAGCGGTCTGGTAGGCGGCGTTGAAACATCACTTTCCAAGATGTTTGAAGCTGTAGGTGCAAGAAAAGCCGGCATCATCGACGATAACGGATTATTAGAATATGAACAGAATGTTTGTCCCGGCTGCGGTTCCTGCTCCGGCATGTACACAGCTAACAGTATGAACTGTCTGTGCGAAGCCATTGGTATCGCACTCCCTGGCAACGGCAGCATTCCTGCAGTTTCTTCAAGAAGAACTATGCTGGCAAAGCACGCAGGTATGCGGATTATGGAATTAGTTGAAAAGGATATCAAAGCAAGAGATATTATCAATGAAAAGTCCATCAAGAATGCCATCGCTTGTGACATGGCTCTTGGATGTTCTTCCAACAGCGTACTCCACTTACTGGCCATCGCTCACGAAGCAGGCGTTTCAGTTGACCTGAACTTATTCAATGAAATCAGCCAGGTAACTCCAAACCTTTGCCATCTGGCTCCTGCCGGCGGTACTCATATGCATGACCTGGACAATGCAGGCGGCGTACAGGCTGTACTGGCTCAGCTGGCATCCAAAAACTTAATCGACACATCGCTTCCGACTGTTACAGGCAAAACTGTTGCTGAAAACATTAAGGGAAGATACATCAAAGACGAAAATGCTATTCGTCCTATCGAAAGTCCATACAGCGAAACCGGCGGTATTGCAATCCTTTGGGGTAACGTTGCTAAGGAAGGCTGTGTAGTAAAGAGAAGTGCAGTTGCTCCTGAAATGCTGGTTCACTCCGGTCCTGCAAGAGTTTTCAATGGTGAAGAAGAAGCAATCGAAGCTATTTATGCTGGTCAGATTAAGGATGGCGAAGTAGTTGTTATCAGATATGAAGGTCCTAAGGGCGGTCCTGGTATGAGAGAAATGCTCAACCCTACAAGCGCCCTTGCAGGTATGAATCTGGACAAGACTGTAGCTCTCATCACTGACGGAAGATTCTCCGGTGCAAGCCGTGGGGCTTCCATCGGTCACGTTTGTCCTGAAGCAGCAGACGGCGGTTTAATTGGTCTGCTGGAAGAGGGCGATATTATCGAAATCAATATACCTGAATACTCCATCAATGCTAAGGTGTCCGATGAAGAATTCGAAAGACGTAAGGCTAATTACGTTAAGCCTGAACCAAAGGTAAAAGGCGGCTGGCTTGAAAGATATTCAAGATTAGTAGACTCTTCCAACCACGGCGCTGTTATGAAATAGGATTGGAGATGATTAAAATGAAAAATCAATTCAAAGTAACACTTACAACTAATCCAAAGGCTAAACCGGATCCAAATACTTTGGTCTTCGGTAAAGTGTTCACTGACCATATGTTTGTAATGGATTACGATCCTGAGCTTGGATGGCACGACGGCGAAATCGTACCTTATGCACTTCTTCAGCTTGATCCTGCCAGCTTAGTATTCCACTATGGACAGGAAATGTTTGAAGGTCTCAAAGCATACAGAACTAAGGAAGGAAAAGTTCAGCTTTTCAGACCTGATATGAATGCTAAGAGAACTAACAAGACTAACGAAAGAATCTGCATTCCTCAAATTGACGAAGAACTTTATGTAGATGCAGTTAAAGCTCTGGTAGCAGTTGACAAAGACTGGATCCCTAACAAAAAGGATACAGCTCTTTACATCAGACCTTTCATCATCGCAACTGAACCTAAGCTGGGTGTTTCCGCATCCTTAACTTACAAGTTCATCATTATCTTAAGCCCTGTAGGCCCTTACTATGCAAACGGACTTGCTCCTACAAAGATTTATGTTGAAGATGAATTTATCAGATCCGCAATGGGCGGTACAGGTTTTGCGAAAATCGGCGGAAACTATGCTGCAGCTCTCATCGCAGAAAAGAAAGCTCACGACATGGGCTACGATCAGGTTCTGTGGCTGGATGCAAAAGAAAAGAAATTCGTTGAAGAAATCGGTACTTCTAATGCATTCTTTAAAATCGACGGTGAAATCTACACTTCCTCATTGGTAGGAACAATTCTCCCTGGCATCACAAGAGCTTCCATGATTGAAGTTCTCAAGGATTGGGGATACAAAGTAAACGAAACAAGATTCACAATTGACGAAGTCTTCAAGGCGAGCGAAGAAGGCAGACTGGAAGAAGTATTTGCAACAGGTACTGCTGCAGTTATTTCTCCTGTAGGCGAACTTTCCTGGATGGACAAGAAGATTGTTATCAACAACAACGAAATCGGTGAACTTTCTCAGAGACTGTACGATGAA
>JAFSHN010000055.1 GCA_017440275.1 Bacillota bacterium
AAGCTATTAAGAGAGCCGGAATTCAGCCTGAAATGGTAGAAGAAGTTGTTATGGGTGCAGTTCTGCAGGGCGGACTTGGCCAGAACGTTGCAAGACAGATGACTTTAGATGCAGGTCTTCCAAAGGAAGTTCCAGCTATCACTATCAATAAGGTTTGTGGTTCCGGTTTAAGAGCAATCAGCTTAGCAGCTCAGATGATTAAGGCTGGCGACGCTGATATCGTAGTTGCTGGTGGTGCAGAAAACATGTCTGCTACAGCATACGCTATGCCGTCCGCAAGATGGGGAGCTAGAATGAATAACACTCAGATTATCGACATGATGACTAACGACGGTCTGACTGACGCATTCCACGGCTACCACATGGGTATCACTGCTGAAAACGTATGTGAACAGTGGGGTATCACAAGAGAAGAATTAGACGAATTTGCTGTTGTTTCCCAGAACAGAGCAGAAGCTGCTATCAAAGAAGGTAAGTTCAAGGACGAAATCGTTCCTGTAGAAATCCCTCAGAGAAAGGGTGAACCTATCGTTTTCGATACAGACGAATTCCCTAAGTTCGGTACTACAATGGATAAGGTTGCTAAGTTAAAACCTGCATTCAAGAAAGACGGTATCGTAACTGCTGCTAACTCCTCCGGTATCAATGATGCTGGTGCTGCTTGCGTAGTAATGAGCAAGGAAAAGGCTGAAGAATTAGGTCTGACTCCACTTTGCACAATCAAGTCCTACGCTTCCGCAGGTGTTGATCCATCCATCATGGGTGTTGGTCCTGTTCCTGCTTGCCAGAAGGCAATGGACAAGGCTGGCTTAAAGATCGAAGACATCGACTTAGTAGAAGCTAACGAAGCATTTGCTGCTCAGTCCTTAGCAGTTAGAAAGGACCTGAACTTAGATCCTGAAAAGACTAACGTAAACGGCGGCGCAATCGCATTAGGTCACCCAATCGGTGCATCCGGCTGCAGAATCTTAGTAACTCTGATTCACGAAATGATTAAGAGAGATTCCAAGTACGGTATGGCTACACTGTGCATCGGTGGCGGTATGGGTACTACAGTTATCGTTGAAAGATAATTAAAACTCAAAAGCATTTTAAAAGAGCTGTGAGATTTCTCACAGCTCTTTTTGTAAGAAAAGTTACAAGTAGACTAGATAATTTCCGACAGCGATGTTATAATATCGGTTAGAACAAGTTTTGGAGGATTTAAGATGGCTACCAATTTCATTCATGAAATTATTGAAAAAGATTTAGAAAATCAAAAATACGGAGATAAGGTTTACACTCGTTTCCCACCCGAACCAAACGGATACTTGCATATCGGACACGCTAAGTCCATTTGCTTGAACTTCTCCACAGCGGCTAAGTATGGCGGAAAGTGTAACTTAAGATATGATGACACAAATCCTGTAAAGGAAGATGTGGAATATGTTGATTCCATCGAGGCTGACGTAAGATGGCTCGGCTTTGAGTGGGATGAAAGACTTTGGGCTTCCGACTACTTTGATACTATGTACGAAGCTGCAGTTGAGCTGATTAAGCAGGGCAAGGCTTTCGTATGCGACCTGACAGGTGATGAAATCAAAGAATACAGAGGAACACTTACCTCCCCTGGTAAGGAATCCCCTTACAGAAACAGAAGCATTGAAGAAAACTTGCAGCTTTTTGAAGAAATGAAGGCCGGCAAGTATGCTGACGGTGAAAAAGTGCTGAGAGCAAAGATTGATATGGCTTCTCCTAATATCAATATGAGAGACCCTATCATCTACAGAATTGCTCATGCAACTCACCATAATACAGGTGACAAGTGGTGCATTTATCCAATGTATGACTTTGCACACCCAATTGAAGACGCGATTGAAGGGATCACTCATTCCATCTGCACATTGGAATTCGAAGACCACAGACCGCTTTATGACTGGGTTCTCAGAGAAGTTGGCTGGTGGCCACAGCCTCCTCAGCAGATTGAATTTGCAAGACTTAACATTACAAACACAGTAATGTCCAAAAGATACCTGAAGGCAATGGTTGACCAGGGTGTAGTTGAAGGTTGGGATGACCCTCGTATGCCTACCATCGCCGGAATTCGCCGCCGTGGATATACTCCTGAAGCAGTAAGACAGTTCTGCGAAGACATCGGTGTTGCGAAGGCTAACAGTACAGTGCAGGTTGCACAGCTTGAACAGTGCGTTCGTGAAGACCTTAAGGAAAAAGTTGCATCCAAGAATGTGGTATTTGATCCTATCAAGGTTATTATCACAAATTATCCTGAAGGACAGAGCGAACTTTGCGAAATCGAAAACAATGCACAGGTTCCTGAAATGGGAACTCGTATGGTTTCCTTCTCAAGAGAACTGTGGATTGACGGTGCAGACTTTATGGAAGAACCTCCTAAGAAATATTTCAGACTGTTCCCTGGTAACGAAGTTCGTCTCAAAGGTGCATATTTTGTGACTTGCACAGACTTCGTAAAGAACGAAGACGGTTCAATCAAAGAAATTCACTGCACATACGATCCTGAAACAAGATCAGGAAGCGGTTTCGAAGGACGTAAGGTTAAGGGAACTATTCACTTTGTAGATGCAGCTACTGCAGTTCCTATCACTCTTCGTCAGTACGACTACCTTATGAAAGAAAATGAAGAAGGTGAAATGGTTGCAAATCCGGATACAGTAAAGATTTCAACCGCTTATGGCGAAGCTTCCGTAGCGGAAGTTGAACCTGGTGACAGATTCCAGTTCTTCAGACACGGCTACTATGTGGCAGACTCTAAACTTTATACAAAAGAAGCTCCTGTTTTCAACGAAATCGTTGGACTTAAGAGCTCCTGGAAATAAGCATTTTAAGCCGCCTTTAACCGGGCGGCTTTTTGAGAATAAAGGGGATTTATGTTAGAAAAATATGGGATTACAATTATAATATGTGCTGCAATGATTGGGCTGGGGATTGTTCTTGGCAATGGGGCAGTGTATTTTTTTAATAGAATACCGGGCAAATGGCTTTGTGATTACGATGAAGAACCGGATGAAGAATTGCTCCACCCAACACATCAGAGAGTAAGAAGCACTCCGTGGAAATACCTTTTTACAGGACTGTTCACTATGATTGGTCTTTTGGTAGGGCCAAGAGAACCGCTTTATGCGTTGGCCGTACTGCCGACCTGCTGGTTGCTTCTTGAAATGTCTATCGCAGATATTAAATATCGCATTGTGCCGGACCAATTGATAATGTTGCTTGTAGTATGTGGAATGGGCTTTATACCTTATCACAAAGAAGGACCGATGGAAGGCTTTTTCGGTGCGCTTTTAGGATTTGGAATAATGCTTATCATTGCTGTTGTAGGGAAACTGGTGTATCGGAAAGATACACTGGGCGGTGGAGATATCAAGCTTTTCACGGCTCTTGGATTGTGTTTAGGTTTTCAAGGTGTTTTAATCACATTTCTTTTAACGACATTGCTAAGTGCAGGCCATTTTTGTCTGCTCTTAATGAGAAAAAAGGTGAAAATGGGAACAAAAATGCCTATGGTACCATATATTTCAGTATCTACAGCAATTTATCTAGTCATTTTACACGAAATGAGTTATAATATTATGGTAAATTTATAGGAAGAGGATTATTTAGATGATAACAAGCAAACAGAGAAGCTATTTAAAGTCTTTGGCACATAATATCGATCCGGTAGTTTATATCGGCAAAGACGGACTTACAGATAATATACTTATGGAACTTGACCGTTGCCTGGAAGCTCGAGAATTAGTTAAGGTCAAGCTGCAGGAAGGGGCAGATCTGGATCCGAAAACTGTGGCTAACGAAGTGATGGAACCTTTAGGTGCAGAATTCGTTCAGGCAATCGGCCGTAAGTTTACTCTTTATAGAGAATCAAAAGAAAACAAGCAGATTGAATTACCAAGAAAGTAATTTATGGAAAGAAACTTTTTGCTGACAATAGAATATGACGGCAGCGAATTTTCCGGGTGGCAAAAGCAACCTGATGCAAGGACCGTTCAAGGTGAACTTGAGAAAGTTCTTTCAAAGGTGTGCAACGGAACTGTTGAACTCAATGGGACAAGCCGTACAGACGCAGGAGTGCACGCTCTTGGACAGCGGGCATCTTTCAAAGGCGAATATGGTATTCCGACGGATAAGCTGATGCTTGTGGCCAATAACCACCTCTGCGGTGGCAAACACCTGGCATCTGTGATAGGCGATGTAAGGATAGTTGCTGTCGAAGAAAAACCTTTGGACTTTCATGCGCGTTTTGATTCCAAAGGAAAAAAATACAGATATATAATACAGAACTCGCCTGAGATAAATCTGTTTCGAAGAAAACACTGTTATCAGGTGACAACTCCGCTGGATTTTGAGGCAATGAAAGAAGCTGCAAGATACATTGTGGGGACTCATGATTTTGCATGTTTCCAATCTGCGGGAGGACAACCCAGAGCTACTACGGTGAGAACGGTTTACAGTTTGGAATTGGACAAGCAAGGTGATGACATCATCCTCGAAATTGCAGGAGATGGATTCTTGTATAATATGGTCAGAATTATTACAGGAACGCTTGTGGAAGTAGGACTGGGCAAGATAACTCCTGAGCAAATAGAGGAAATCATTGCATCAGGCAAGCGTGAAAATGCCGGACACAGAGCACCGGCAGAAGGTTTATATTTAGTTGAAGTTTATTACGAATAGGAGATTCAAAGATGGAAAGACCTTCATGGGATCAGTATTTTATGGAAATGGCAGAACTGACAGCCAAGAGATCAACTTGTATGAGAAGAAGTGTGGGAGCAGTTATCGTTAAAGATAATCGTGCAATCGCCACCGGATATAATGGGGCACCTCGAGGCATTGCTCACTGTGAAGAAAGAGGTGGATGTTTACGTCAACAACTTGGCGTTCCATCCGGTCAGCGCCATGAAATTTGTATGGCTCTTCATGCCGAGCAAAATGCTATTATTCAGGCGGCGGCAATGGGCCATAGCATCGAAGGCGGCACTATTTACGTTACACATCAGCCTTGTGCCATCTGTGCAAAGATGATAATCAATGCCGGTATTAAGAGAATCGTTATTAAAGAAGGTTATCCTGATGAACTGGCTGCATCCATTTTGGCTGAAGCAGGTCTTAATATCGAACAGTTATAATAGTTTTGTAAGGAGTCACAGTTTATGTACAGCACATTGTGGATTACCTTTTTGACGGCGTTGGTGCTTTCATTCATATTTACACCATTGTCTATCAAATTGGCGCCAAAAGTAGGGGCGGTGGATATTCCCGCCGATGACAGAAGAATGCACTCCAAAACCATGCCGCGTTTCGGAGGTCTTGCAATCTTTGTGGGAAGTACAGTGGCAATGATTATTTTTCTTAGATTTGACCCTAGAATTGTTACAATCATTGTCGGAGGAACCCTCATCTATATATTGGGAATAATTGATGATATCAAAAGACTGTCCGCAAAAGTAAAGTTTGTGGGGCAACTCGCGGTAGCTTGTATTATGTATATGGGCGATGTGAGAATCGAGTTTATCACCAATTTCTTTGGTGAAGGCAACAGTCAGCTGGGCGATGCTTTATGCTTTATTGTAACAATCATTTGGATTGTAGGTATCACTAACACAGTAAACTTAATAGATGGTCTTGACGGACTTGCGGCAGGAACTGCGGCGATTGCATCATTGTGCATTGCATATGCAGCCTATATTCATGGAACCTATCTGACTTCAGGAGCCATGCTCGCACTGGCGGGTGGTGCTTTGGGATTTTTACCGTACAATTTCCACCCTGCAAAGAGCTTTATGGGAGACGGAGGCTCATTGTATTTAGGATTTATTTTAGCAACAACATCCGTTTTGGGAACTGTAAAAAGTGCAACTGTGGTTGCTATGATTATTCCTGTATTCATTTTGGGAGTGCCTATTTTTGATACGGCCTTTGCTATTTTCAGAAGAGTAGTTAATAAGCGACCTATTATGGAAGCAGATAAAGGCCATTTGCACCATAGACTTATGAGTATGGGATACGGCCAGAGAAGAGCGACGTTGATGCTTTATGGAATTTCTGCGATTATGGGTGTTGCAGCTGTAGTATTCAGCAGAGGATTGTATGTGGAAACTGCCGGATTAGCCGGAATTGCTCTGATGTACATCTATATATTGCTTACAGATGCGGAACACGTTGTACCGCAAGTCAGGGTTCATGTCGATCCGGAAGATCATCGTTTGAAACAAATTAATAAACAATAAATAGTTAAAAAAGTACTGACGCCCGAAGGATTTCTGAGGGGAAAGGCTTGTTAATAAATAAAGCAACGCTATAAGTGTCGGTATATCCGGCACTTTTTTGTTTAAGGAGAGAAAAATGGAAACCAGAGTTGCAGTAATCAGCATTATAGTTGAAGACATTGAGGCAGCAGACAAAATCAACGGACTGCTCCATGAATATAGAGAATATATCATAGGCAGAATGGGAGTGCCTCATCGTCCTAAGAACATCTCCATCATCAGTGTTGCCATGGATGGGCCAATGGACGCAATCAGTGCCCTTTCAGGTAAGTTGGGAGCCATTAAGGGTGTCAGCACAAAAACAATATATTCAAAAGCCTGATAAGGCGGGAAGAGGTATTAATATGAAAAAAATTATAACGGTTATTTTGGTGCTGCTGCTGACTTTTACAATGGTTACAGGCTGCGGAAACGGTGTTCCTGACTCTGTAACTGAAATTATTAACGTAGCGACTCTCAATGGTCCTACGGGTATCGGCATGACCAAACTGATGGATCAGACAGATAAGTATAATATAACGGTTTATCAAGCGCCTACAGACGTTGTGGGAAAAATGATAAATGGAGAAATTGACATTGCAGCAGTGCCTTCCAATTTAGCAGCCACACTGTACAATAAGACAGGTGGCAAGGTTGTGGCAATCAGTCCTATTACAATGGGTGTACTTTACATCTTAGGAAACGAAACTGATGTGGAGGATGTAACTGATCTCAAAGGAAAGACTATTGTGGCCAGCGGCAAGGGAGGTGCACCTGAATACATTCTGCAGAAAATTCTAAAAGATGCAGGCTTGACTATTGGTAAAGATGTTCAGGTGGACTGGCTGGCAAATCATACAGACGTGAACAAAAAACTGTTAACACAAAAAGGTACTGTGGCGATGCTGCCGGAACCTTTTGTGTCAGTGGCAGAAGATAACGAAAAGGCGGATATAGAAGAACTTTTCGATCTTAACGAGCTTTGGGAAAAATCAACAGGCGAAAGCCTGCCGATGGGAGTTCTGGTGGCTCAGAAGGACTTCGTGGAAGAACGCGAAAGTGACCTGAAACTTTTCTTATATGATTACGGTCTGTCTGTTGACTTTGTCAATGACGACGAAGAAAGTGCAAAAGCTGTCGTAGACGCCGGATTTATCGGCAAGGTGGAAGTGGCTGAGGATGCCATTCCAAACTGCAACATCGTGCTCTTTGAAAATCGTAAAGAAGGTCACAGCATACTCAAAAAATTTAACGAAATTCTCTTTGAAATGGAGCCTGCATCAATAGGCGGAAAGTTACCGGATGAGGAATTCTACTACTAGGATAAAACTGAATAAAAACTTATTGACTTCAGCACTGGTTTGGCTTGTCATCTGGCAGGTACTGGCTTTGTCAATAAATAATGTACTATTGCTGCCGGGACCATTGGATACTGCAAGAGCTCTTTTAGGTATGCTCGCGGATACAGAATTCTACATGAATGCAGGATGGACTGTGGCAAGAAGCTTACTTGGAATGGTATTTTCTTTTGTGACAGGAGCGGCAGCAGCCTGGGCTGCATATAGGGTAAAGCCGTTAAGAACTATATTGGCACTGCCTGTTGGTTTTTTTAAAGCTGTACCGGTGATGGCTATAATCATTTATGTGATTTTATTGGCAAAGGCCGATTGGGTGGCTGTAATCGTATGCTTTTTTATGTGTTTTCCGGTGGTATATATCAATGTGCTTGAAGGTTTTGACAGTACCTCTGAAGAACTGCTTGAAGTTGCACATATATATGAACTGACACCTGCGCAGAAACGCAGGCTGATTTACTGGCCCGGGGCTTTGCCTCAAATCAAAGCCTCAATAAAACTGATTACAGGGCTTAGCTGGAAAGCTGTTGTGGCAGCAGAAGTGCTTTCTATTCCGCAGTTTTCTTTGGGATATGAAATGATGAATGCAAAATATTATTTAGAAACGGAAAAGCTCTTTGCCTATATAGTGGTAATCGTAATTTTGAGCCTTTGTCTTGAAAAATTGATAAACAAATGGGCTACATCTTTAGAACCACATAACTACGAGGGCAGCAAACTGGGAGAAGATCGTCAGATGTCAAAAACAGGACCTTCACCTGAAATTCGGATAAAGAATCTAAGCAAGTCCTTTGGCGAGAAAAAGGTTTTAGATGGTGTTTATATAAACTTTGAGGCGGATAAAACAACTGTTATCATGGAACCTTCAGGACGTGGCAAGACAACACTGATGAGAATCATCGCAGGGCTTGAAACCAAGGATAGCGGTGAAGTCATAAGCAGTAGAGAATTGAAGACTTCTATGCTTTTTCAAGAAGACAGACTTATTCCATGGCTCAATATTTACGATAACTTACTGTTATCCGGAGGTGACAAAACTTCGGTAGTGAAAATGGCAGAAAGTCTGGAAATAGAAGATGTACTATGGAAACTTCCAAAAGAACTTAGCGGTGGAATGAACCATAGAGTTGCGCTGGGAAGAACTTTTCTGACGAAAGCAAACCTGATGATTCTTGACGAACCTTTCAGAGGTCTGGATAATGAACTGAAGAATCGTATTATAGATAGACTGTGGGAACGAGTGACAACAGATAAGACTGTGCTGGTAGTTACCCACAATTCAGAGGATGCCAAATTGCTTGGTGACATAGTAATTGAAGATTTTTGTTGTCAATAAGGAGTCCTATATGGCAAATAATTTGGTACTGGGCATTTTGGCCCACGTAGACGCAGGCAAGACAACTTTATCAGAAGCAATGCTTTACCATACAGGAACGATTAGAAAACTTGGTAGAGTAGACCATAAGACGGCCTTTTTAGATCATAATGCCATCGAACAAAACAGAGGCATTACAGTCTTTTCAAAAGAGGCTCGCTTTATCGTGGGCGAAAAAAACTTTACTTTGCTTGATACGCCGGGACATTCGGATTTCAGCACTGAAATGGAGCGTACTCTGCAGGTACTTGATTATGCAATTCTCGTGATAAGTGGTGCTGACGGAGTGCAGAGCCATACATTGACATTGTGGAAACTTCTTGATACATACGAAATACCGACATTCATATTTGTGAACAAGATGGACCAGCCGGGTGCAGACAGTACAAAAGTGATGGAGGATTTGAAGAAACAATTTTCTGGTAATTTTGTGCACTTTGAGAGTGTAGCGGCAGTAAATGTTGAGGAACTTGCCGAATGCAGCGAAAAAATGATGGAAGAATACTTCGACGAAGGGGTTATTAAAAAGGAGTCCATCAGCGAAGCGGTTATGGAACGCAAAGTTTTCCCTGTGTGCTTTGGTTCAGCACTAAAGATGGAAGGCGTTGAGGACTTTATTCAAACCATAAGTATCTATGCCAAGGCTCCCGGATATGGCAAAGAATTCGGTGCACGTGTTTACAAGATAAGCCGGGATAAACAAGGCAATCGCCAGGCTCATCTTAAAGTGACAGGAGGAACCCTGAAAAGTAAGATGATTGTCACCGGCGATGATTGGGAAGAAAAAATAGATCAGATAAGGCTTGGTTCGGGCAAAGGCTTTGACCCTATAGCAGAAGCAACCGGAGGTATGATTTGTCAGGTGACAGGCCTGTCAAAAGTTAAGGCCGGAGAAGGACTTGGTTTTGAAAGGGATTCTGTCCCTTTGGCGCCCATTCTTTTACCGGCACTTACGTACAGATTGATTTTGCCTGAAGGACAAGAAGCAGGTCTTTTCATTCCAAAACTCAGACAGATTGAAGAGGAGGAACCTTCACTTCACATTATATGGAAAGAAAAACTTCAGGAAATTCATGTTCAGGTTATGGGAAAACTGGAACTTGAAATCCTCCAGCATACAATAAAAGACCGGTTTGACATAGATGTCACCTTCGGAACCGGCAACATAATATATAAAGAGACAATTACAAAGCCTGTCATCGGCATCGGGCATTTTGAGCCGCTGAAACATTATGCGGAAGTTCATCTTTTGATGGAACCGCTGCCTAGAGGCAGTGGTATCATCCTGGATTCTCTGGTGAGCCAGGATAAACTGGACCATAACTGGCAGCGTTTAATCTGGACCCATCTGCGGGAAAGAGAGCATCCGGGTGTCTTGACGGGCTCAACAATAACTGATATGAAAATCAGCATCATCGGCGGTCGGGGTCATTTAAAACATACAGAAGGCGGCGATTTCAGACAGGCTACTTACCGAGCTATGCGCCAGGGCCTTCGCAAAGCAGGAAGCATTCTCCTTGAACCAATGTACAGTTTTAAAGCCGAAATCCCTAATGAAAATGTAGGGAGAGTCCTTTCTGATATGCAAAGGTTCGGCGCAAACTGTGACCTTCCCGAAATCCTGGATGAAGGTATGTCTTTAATCAAAGGTAGGGGTCCTGTGGCAGCATTGGCCGACTATCCTCAGGAAGTAACTGCTTTCAGTAAAGGCAGAGGTCGGTTTACAATGGTTCCCGATGGATTTGACAGATGTCACAATGAAGAAGAAGTGATAGAAGTTCACGGTTATTTAGCTGAAGCTGATTTGGACAATCCTACGGGGTCGGTTTTCTGCGATCATGGTGCTGCTGTTTATGTGCCTTGGGATCGGGTGGATGAAATGGCACATGTGGATACAGGTTACAAACTCACAGATGAGGGACTGGTATCGGTTAATCGTGATTATGACAACAGCAGGGCCCGCAGCACTTATCAGAATGCCAGTGCTGCTGAGCTTGAAGAGATTTTCGTAAGGACCTACGGCCATAGCAAACGGGACGAAGCCCTGAGACGTGAAAATGCCAGCCGCAAAAGCCGCGGAGGCAAGCCGGAAGAAACACCTCTTCCAAAGCTCATAAAGGACAAAAAACCCAAAGGGCAGCCTTATATAATCATAGATGGCTATAATGTCATTTTTGCCTGGGAACAGCTGAAATCACTGGCTGAAGTGAACATTGATTCTGCCCGTGAAGCGCTCCTTGAACTTATGGAGAACTATAGGGCTTATAAAAAAGTCAATATGGAAGTGGTCTTCGACGGTTACAAGCTTAGCGGCAATCCGGGCAGCAAACTTGGCTACGGAGAGCTTAAGGTCACATATACAAAGGAGGCGGAGACTGCCGACAGCTATATTGAAAAAGCAGCTTTTGAGCTTGGCCGAAAATATGACATAACCGTAGTCACTTCCGACAAATCTGTCCAGATGGCGGCTCTCGGAGATGGTGCTGTAAGAATGTCATCAAGGGAATTTTATGGTGAAGTTGAGAGAACGATAGGTGAAATCAGAGAGAAACTCAGAGGTCAGAAAAAAAGCAAAAATCAGCCTTTCGAAGGTAAATTATAAAGAGGAGCAGGAGCAAATCCTGCTCTTTTTATATGGCAAATGTGAAGACCGTGTGATATATTTTTATAACTATATCCAGAGGAAAGATGAAAATGATTGACTATCAAATTGGAACAAAAGTCCTGGGAGTCTGGGAAATAATACGGCTTATTGGAGAAGGTTCTTACGGCAAAGTTTTTGAACTTAAGAAGAACTCTTTTGGTGTGGGATCAAAGGCAGCTCTTTATATAGATGAAGGTCGGGCTGTGGCCTGTAACATTGGCGACAGCAGAATCTATATGATGCGCAGCGGCATGCTGCAGCAGATTTCAAAGGACCACACAATCGTTCAGCAGATGGTGGACAGCGGTGCGATAACAAAAGAAGAGGCGAGAACTCATAAGAGACGCCACATTCTGTCTCAGAACATAGGAATTTTCCCTGATGAACTGATAATCGAACCGCATTTCGCAGAGCCTATTGAACTGAAAGAAGGGGATGTATTCCCTTTGTGTAGCGATGGACTTACAGATATGGTCAGCGATGATGCAATCCGGACTATTTTGGCGAATAACGAAGACGCAGAGGGACTTGTGGCAGCAGCTCTGGAAAACGGTGGCCGCGACAACGTAACGGTAATAGTAATAAAGGTGAATTGAACTATAGGAAGATTAAAGAGTCGTCTCAAAAGTTAGGCGGCTCTTTTTATGTATATGACAACCTTAACATTGCGTATATTTCTTTAACTCACATTTAACATAACCACGATTTCAGTCTTAACATTCATTAGGTATACTCCAAGTTGTAAAAGGGAAAAATAAAAAACGGTCTTTCGAGGAAAAGACTCAGATTAGGAGGAAAATGAAATGAAAAAGATGAAAAGAACTATTGCTGTAATGTTGGTTTTGGTTATGGCAATCACTGCGCTTACAGGATGCGGCGGAGCAAACAATGATATCAGCGTAATTTCAAGAGAAGAAGGTTCCGGAACGAGAGATGCTTTTGTGGAACTGATGGGAATCAAGGTGGACGGTGCTGATAACACTACAGTAAATGCGGAAGTGTCTTCTTCCACGTCTGTAGTAATGACAACGGTTGCAGGCAACGAAAATGCCATCGGATATATTTCTATGGGTTCACTGAATGATACAGTTAAGGCTATCAAAGTTGATGGCGTTGAAGCGACAGCAGAAAATGTGAAGAATGGTTCATATAAAGTTGCAAGACCTTTCAACATCGTAACAGGAAAGAATCTGAGCGATTTAGCCGAAGATTTTATGAGCTTTATTCTGAGCAAGGACGGTCAGGAGATTATCAGCGAAGAAGGTTACATTCAGATAAATGACAGTGCACCAGCATACACAAAGAAATCCAATCTCAAAGGAAGAATCGTTCTTGCAGGGTCAACTTCTGTGGCACCTGTTATGGATGTCCTTGCAGATGCTTATAAGCAGATTAATCCTGATGTAGAAATCGAAATTCAGCAGACAGGTTCCGGTGCAGGAATTACATCAACTATCGAAGGTGCATGCGACATCGGAATGTCATCAAGAGATTTAAAATCTGAAGAAACAGCAAAGGGTGTTTCACAGACAAAAATCGCTATGGATGGTATTGCGGTAATCGTAAATCTTGAAAACCCTGTTGAAGATTTGACTGCAGAACAGATTCGTCAGATTTTCACAGGAGAAATGACAACTTGGGAATAATCCTTTAAGGCAGTTATAGGAGAAATATTATGAGAAAATATTCTGAAAAAGCCATGGAGCTGGTCTTCATGGCATCTGCCACAGTTTCTATCATAGCCGTGGCAGTAATATGCATATTTTTATTCTCAAAGGGGGCACCTGCAATCTTTGAAATTGGAGTTTTAGATTTCTTAGGAGGAACCGTCTGGAAGCCGCTTGAAGGACAGTTTGGAATCTTCCCGATGATTGTAGGCAGTATCTATGTGACGGCGGGAGCAATTATTTTGGGTGTTCCTGTTGCAATCCTTTGTGCTGTTTTCATGGCTAAATTCTGCTCGGACAGATTATATAGATTTCTTAAACCGGCAATCGACCTTCTGGCAGGGATTCCATCAATTGTGTATGGATTCTTTGGTTTAATGGTTGTTGTACCGATGGTAAGAGAATTTTTCGGTGGAAGCGGAAAGAGTATTTTAACTGCTTCTATACTCCTGGCGATTATGATTCTTCCAACAATTATAGGTGTAACAGAATCTGCAATCCGTGCAGTGCCTGAGAGTTATTATGAAGGAGCACTGGCACTTGGAGCAACCCATGAAAGAAGTGTTTTCTTTACAACTCTTCCTGCGGCCAAATCAGGGGTTTTAGCAGGGGTAGTACTGGGAATAGGCAGAGCCATAGGTGAGACTATGGCTGTAGTAATGATTGCAGGAAACCAGGCAACGCTTCCGAACGGACTTACATCGGGAATCAGAACTATGACGGCCAATATAGTTCTTGAAATGGGCTACGCTTCAGACGGCATACACCGAAATGCCCTCATTGCAACAGCAGTTGTTCTTTTCGTATTCATTTTAATTATAAATCTTTCACTCTCTTTATTGAAAAGGAGGGATGACTAATGCAGCAACTTACAACAAGAATGAAAGAATTTAAGAGAAGTCCTATTTCGGGATTGCTCTTTGCCCTGGTTCATCTGGCGGCAGCAGTTACAGTATTCGTTCTTTTGTTTTTAATATTTTACATCCTGTATCACGGCATTCCGAATCTGACTCTTCCTGGACTTTTTGCCTGGGAATACGACAGTAAGAATGTTTCCATGATGCCGGCTATTATAAATACAGTGATTATGACCGTATTGTCTTTGGCAATGGCGGTGCCCCTGGGTATATTCTCAGCAATTTATTTAGTTGAGTACTCCCGCAAAGGCAATAAACTTGTAAAGGTAATTAGAATAACTGCAGAAACTCTCTCAGGGATTCCATCTATCGTTTACGGCCTTTTTGGTTACATTCTTTTTGTTATAACTTTAGGCTGGGGATATACTCTTCTGTCAGGAGCAATTACGCTGGCGATTATGATTCTGCCGCTGATTATAAGAACCACTGAAGAGGCACTTATTGCAGTTCCTGACTCATTTAGAGAAGGCAGCTTCGGTCTTGGAGCAGGCAAACTCAGAACCGTATTTAAAATAGTTTTGCCTTCGGCAGTTCCCGGTATTCTGGCAGGCGTAATTCTGGCAATAGGACGAATCGTTGGAGAATCTGCAGCACTGATTTTTACAGCAGGTACCAATCCGGCAGTTCCGGACAGTCTGTTTGCATCCACAAGAACTTTGTCAGTGCATATGTACGCCCTACTTTCAGAAGGCCTTTATACACCGCAGGCTTATGCGACAGCAGTTGTTTTGTTAGTAGTAGTAATCGGAATCAATGCTCTTTCGGGAGCAGTGGCAAAGAAACTTTCGAGCAAGAGGTAGACAATGGATAAATTAGAAATAAAAAATCTTGACCTGTATTATGGACAATTTCAGGCGTTGAAGAACATTAATTTAAGTATAAAAGAAAAAGAAATTACAGCTTTTATCGGTCCTTCCGGATGCGGCAAATCCACTTTGCTCAAATCAATTAACAGAATGAACGATTTAGTTGAAGGTTGCCGTATAGACGGAACTATTTCTTTGGACGGAGAAAATATTTATGGTGATATGGACGTTAATCTCTTGAGAAAGAGGATCGGAATGGTTTTCCAAAAACCAAATCCTTTCCCTATGAGCATCTACGATAATATAGCCTATGGACCGAGAACACACGGTATCAAATCAAAGACACAGCTTGATGAAATCGTTGAAAAATCCCTTCGTGATGCAGCCATCTGGAACGAAGTTAAAGACAGACTCAAAAAAAGTGCGCTGGGTATGAGCGGAGGCCAGCAGCAGAGACTTTGCATTGCGAGAGCTCTGGCGGTTGAACCGGAAATTCTTTTGATGGACGAACCGACTTCGGCTCTTGACCCTATTTCAACAGCGAGAATAGAAGACCTTGCGGTGGAACTCAAAGACAAGTATACTATAGTTATGGTAACTCATAATATGCAGCAAGCCACAAGAATTTCTGACAAGACGGCTTTCTTCCTCCTGGGAGAAGTTGTTGAATACGACAGTACTGAAAAACTCTTCTCTATGCCGTATGACAAGAGAACAGAAGACTACATTACAGGAAGGTTTGGGTGATTATTATGAGAAACAGATTCGATATGCAGCTTGACAATTTGAATAACGAGCTTATTACTATGGGTGCGCTCTGTGAAGAAGCGCTGACTTTTGCAGTAAAGGGGCTTTTTGATGAAGATTTGGAGATGGCTAAAAAGGCTGTCTTTGCCGAATCTGAAATAGACCGCAAGGAAAGAGAAATTGAAGGCCTTTGTATGAAACTTCTTTTACAGCAGCATCCGGTAGCAGGAGACTTGAGAATTATTTCATCAGCCCTGAAGATGATTTCCGATATGGAAAGAATCGGAGACCAGGCAGAGGACATTGGAGAAATTGCTCAGTATTTGATTGGGCATGATTTGCCTCATGAAGAAAATCTCAAGAAAATGGCCGATATGGCGGTTATGATGCTAACTCAGAGCATAGATTCTTTCGTAAAGAAAGATTTAGAGCTGGCACAAAGAATGATTCTGGAGGATAATATAGTTGACGATTATTTCTTTAAGGTAAAAGAAGATCTGATAGAGATGATTGCAGTTTCTCCTGAAAAAGGACAGATGTATCTGGACCTTTTGATGATTGCCAAGTATCTCGAAAGAATCGCCGACCATGCTACCAATATTGGTGAATGGGTAGTTTACAGCATCACAGGAGAGCATCCGGAGGATAATTAAATTTGGAGGAGCAAAATGATTTATTTGCTTGAAGACGATAACAATATCAGAAATTTTGTAACTTATGCGCTGAACAATTCGGGTCTTGAAACTCAGGGCTTCGAAAAACCCAGCGAATTTTGGCGTGCAATGGAAGAGAAGAAACCTAAAATGGCCATTTTAGACATAATGCTTCCTGAAGAGGATGGACTTTCTGTGCTCGCCAAACTGCGCAGCAATTCGGAAACTAGAAATATGCCTATAATGATGCTGACGGCTAAGAGTACAGAATACGACAAAGTTATAGGGCTTGACGGAGGTGCTGATGATTATGTGGCAAAACCTTTTGGGACTATGGAACTCATAGCCAGGGTCAAGGCACTTCTCAGAAGAACCGAACCTCAAACCGATGCAAAGGAGTACAGAATAGGAGAACTATATCTTTGCCCTTCGAAACACATTATACGTGCAGGTGAAAAGGATGTGACACTTACTCTCAAAGAATTCGAACTATTGACGCTGCTGGTACAGAACCAAGGTAAAGTTCTTTCCCGTGATGCTATTTTGCAGCAGATATGGGGATACGAATTTGACGGCGAAAATCGTACGGTAGATGTTCATATCAGGACACTGCGTTCCAAACTGGGAGATTGCGGCAATGTAGTTGAGACTGTAAGAGGCCTTGGATACAGGATTGGAGGAAACAATTAATGACCAAACGAATATTCACCGGAATAATTCTGGTTGCGCTGATTTCAATGCTGGTAGGTACAGGTCTGGTAATGGGTGTAGTTTACGATTACCTTGGCGAAAAAATAGACAATGAACTCCATGATGAGGCGCTCATGGTGCAGACTGCTTTGAAACTGGAAGGTGAGAATTATTTAGATGTATTAAAAGCAGACGAAACTCTGGATAGCCGTATCACGCTTATTTCGTATAACGGTGAAGTTCTCTTTGACAGCGAGGTTTCTCCATCTTCAATGGAGAATCATATGGGCAGAGAGGAAATTGAAGAAGCAGTGCTGCAAGGAGAAGGATACGCTGTGCGCCACTCCGCAACTATTTCAAAAGACACACGTTATTATGCTTTGAAGATGGATGATGGAAACATTCTCAGAGTTGCGTCGGAACACTATTCTCAGCTGGCATTAATTCTTGACACCTTTGGAGTTGTAATAATTATCATCGCAATAATGATGGGACTTGGGATTATCATTTCTGCAAGAATTACAAGAGGTATTATTAAACCGGTCAATGACATCGATTTGGATGCACCTGTAATTCCTGACGGATATGATGAACTGGCACCGTTGCTGCAGAGAATAAACCAGCAAAATAAAAAGATTCAGGGCCAGATGTCCAACCTCAAAAAGCAGCAGAATGAATTTAATATAATTACACAAAATATGAGTGAAGGCCTCTTGATGATTGATAAGGACAAAGAGATTCTTACATATAACAAGAGCGCACTTAGTTTGCTGGATGCAGAAGACTGCAATCAATCAGGCTCTGTACTTCAGCTCAACAGAAGCGAAGCTTTCAGAAACTCTGTGGAGAAGGCTCTTGACGGAAAACACCACAGGGAAATGCTTGTTGTAGGTGAAAGTATCTGCGAAATCATCGCTAACCCTGTCCTTGATAAAGGCAAGGTTACGGGGGCGGTTTTACTTATTATAGATGTGACGGAAAAGGAAAAAGGTGAACACCTTAGACGTGAATTCACCTCCAATGTTTCTCATGAGCTTAAAACTCCGCTGACATCCATTTACGGAGTTTCGGATATGCTTACTACAGGTTTGGTAAAACAGGAGGATGTGGCAGGTTTTGCAGGCACAATCAAAGAAGAATCAGCGAGATTAATTTCACTGATTGAAGATATAATTAAACTGTCACAGCTTGATGAAGAAAGTATTCCTCACGAAAAACATCCTGTAGATGTTTACGGAGTTGCACAGGACGTAATCAGAAGACTGGATGCGAAGGCGAAAAGAGAAAATGTTAAAGTCACACTTTCAGGAAGTTCTGTTTCAATCAAAGGTATCGAATCTGTAGTGGATGAGATCTTGTACAATCTTTGTGAAAATGCAATTAAATACAATAAGCCGGAAGGAACTGTGGATGTTCAGGTGAACCGAATCGGTGACGAATGTATAATTAAAATCGAAGATACGGGTATAGGCATACCGAAGGCTGACCTTAGCAGAGTATTTGAAAGATTCTACAGAGTCGACAAGAGTCATTCCAAAGCTACCGGAGGTACCGGTTTGGGGCTTTCCATCGTAAAGCATGCGGTGTCATATCTTGATGGAACAATCTCCATTGAAAGTACGGAAAATATAGGAACGAGAATTATTCTTAAATTTTTTACAATTTAATGTTTGACTTGTCTGAATTGTGGAATATAATAGATATAAAGAGAGAAACATTTGACTTTTAGGAGGTAACAAAATGAAATATTATGTATGCGAACACTGTGGAAATATCGTAGAATTCGTAAAAGAATCAGGCGTGCCTGTAGTATGCTGCGGCGAAAAGATGAAGGAACTGGTTCCAGGTTCCGTAGATGCGGCTGTTGAAAAGCACGTTCCTGTTGTTAAAGTAGATGGCAACAAAGTAGAAGTATTCGTTGGTGATGTTGAACACCCAATGGTAGATGTTCACTATATCGAATGGATCGAAATCGAAACTAAACAGGGAACTCAGAGAAAGTACCTGAAGCCTGAACAGAAACCTGAAGCAGTATTCTACCTGGCAGAAGGCGATGAATTCGTAGCTGCATACGAACACTGCAACCTGCACGGACTGTGGGTAAAAGAAGCATAATAAGCTAAAAAATAAGAGACTATCGCGAGATAGTCTCTTTTAGTTTGCTTTTATAACTTAATATCGCCTTCAGCCAGCATTACTGCGCTGCCGCCCACCTGAATCTTGCAGCTTTCGCCGTCGGCTTCAATGTGGCTTGTGATTACTGAAGGTCTCTGCATTTTTTCACCCTGAACGAATCTGCAGTCGTCGCCGGTCTTTACGAAACCGTTGAGGAATCCGTAGTATGTAAGAGCACCGTTGGAAGTTCCTGTAGCAGCCTCTTCATCAATATCATACAGAGGCGCGAAGTTTCTTACGTGGCAAGTTGTGCCTTCTTCGCAGTCGGTTGTGAAAGCGTGAACGCCTACAACTTCGTATCGTTCTGACAGTTTGGAAAGAGCAGGGAAGTCTGGCGCGATAGCTTCAAGATCAGCCTGGGATGCAACAGGCATCATAATGTCAGGAAGGCCTGTTGAAATCATCTGAGGGGTCAGAGTAACGCCTTTAGCCTTCTGATCAGCATAATCAAGGCCCATAATCTTATAGAGCTCAACTAAACCTTCTTCATCGGCAATTTCGTTGATTTTAACAGGGGAAGCCATATCCATGAGGACCTGACCGTTTGTTACAACTATATTTAAATCTCCGGCCATAGTATGGTTGATGTAATTTGCATTGTCCGCAATATAGCCGCCTTCCAGCAGAGCCTTGAAGGAACCGATGGTTGCATGTCCGCAAAGGTCAACTTCTGCAGCCGGTGTGAAGTATCTGATATTGAATTCTTTGTCGTTTAATTTTTTGATAAAAGCTGTTTCTGAATAACGCAGTTCAGCAGCAGTCTTTACCATAACTTCGTCACTTGGGAAATCTGCACCTTCAGGAAGGATAACCACTCCTGCAGGATTTCCGCCGAAAAGAGTTTCTGTAAATGCATCTACGATGTAAAATTTCATTTTGCACCTCCGTGTGAAATATTTCTCCTCTAAACTGCCATACTAGCATTATAGGAATTTGGTAACCTACATATATGAACAGTATATTTTAAAAGTCAAAAAATGGCAAGGAGTTTAATATGGTAATGAGAATTATGGTGGCAGCTCTGTTTGGGGTGTTGTTTTATTTTGGAGCATTTTTACTGCCTCAGTCCATTGGATTTAGCAAAGCTAAGCAGAAAAGTCTTGATTTTATAGGCCGCGGAGACATCACGGAATTTGGAAAAGTAGATACTCTTTTGGTTCCTGACTCTGTAGTTATTGACGAAAAGGGCGAACTTGAAAAAGAGGCTGTTGAAATTGTAACTATGATTGGGCAAAACAATGTTCAAACGGTACTCATGACAGAAAAAGATAAAAATACCGGAGATGAAATGGCAAGACGTCTAGGTGCCGTTAAAACGTACTGTGGAACTTCTGACTATATGTCTGTGATAAAGGAACTTGAGGCTGAGGGAAAAAACGTGCTTTATGCAGAAGGCCTTTGGGACGCCGAAGCAGCTGTTGAATTGGGGAAAACCGTTAAATCGGCAATAAAAACAAACATTATCTGGACTTTAATATGCGGTATCGGCGGCGTTATAACTGCATCCAATATAGGAGTTGTTATCTCCGTTGCACTCCAACTGGCCGTATTGACATATACATCCCTAAAAATTAAAAAAGAATAAAAATAGTTCAAGCACAGAGGGGCAAACCGTGATATAATAGATTAAATATAATCAGTTACAGCAAGAGATATGCAAAAGAGGTAATTGAATATGGATAGGCATTATTATTACAGACTATTAGGACTTACTTGTGAAGCGAGTCAGTCTCAGATAAAGAAGGCTTACGAAGCTCGTATGACTAAGCTTAATTCACCGGACTATGCTGATGATCCTGAATACAGACGAAAGAAAAAAGCAGAAGCGACTATGGCTTACAGAGTTCTGACGGGCAGTGCTCCTACGCCTACGCGGGGACAGAAAAAGAATCGTTTTGAAAGATTTAAGGATGCCCTTGAAAGTAAAGAGGGATGGGACGATGATGACTGTGATGTTTGCGTAGATGAAGAAGATAAGCCTAGTTTCAAAGACAGATTTGAGAATACTCTCAAGCAGCTTCCTAAGAAACGTAATACAACTGTTACCTTTTCACCTAACAAAGCTGCTGTAATACCCCTCTTTGTCATAGGGTTTGCCATTTTGACTGTAATAGGAACTATCTTTGCTATGATTGCAGAGGATGGTGTGTCTGACTTCAGCGAGTACGACTCCATGGAGACGGAAATCTCCTATATTGACTATTATGAGGAATTGGACTTTTCACAGCAGGCCAATTACTCTGCGAAAGTTGACTGGGACGAAGGCGCGGACGAGTATGGCACGAGCGATACATATTATGTGACCAGAGACATTTTGACGGTTTTAGGTGTTAATGATGCTGATGATTTCTTCTGGTACATAACCGGAGATGAGTACTATTATCAGGAACAAGATGATTTGACTTGCGCAGACGTTTTGATTGATTGGCTTGGAGCTCCTGTTTTTGACGAAGTTGCAGGGGCCCGGAACGAATATACGCAAGAGCGCATATTGAATCACGCTGACTATTTGGAATATTTGGATGATTGTATATGGAACAGTTTTTAAGTTTTGATATTGCACCGATGCATTTTGATGAAGGCAAGCTTACGTTGCTTGACCAGACCAGATTGCCGGGCGAAGAAGTTTACATAGAAATTGAAACAAAAGAAGATATGTGGGATGCTATCTATCACCTGAAAGTGAGAGGTGCTCCTGCTATTGGAGTGGCAGCAGCTTATGGCCTTTATGTAGATGCGCTGAAATACGAAGGTGATTATGTGCCGGAATTTTTGGAACATGTCAAATCCGGTGCGAAGTATTTGAACAGTGCAAGACCTACGGCTGTGAATTTGTCATGGGCACTTAACAGGCTCACAGAAGGACTTCTCGATAATACTTGGTCTTCGGTTGAAGAAGCTAAAGAATGGCTTCTGGAAGAAGCGAAGACTATTCATCGTGAGGATATTGAAGCCTGCAAGGCTATGGGTGAGTACGGATTGTCGCTTTTGAAGGAGGGAATGGGTATTTTGACTCACTGTAACGCAGGAACGATTGCGACTGCTAAATACGGCACCTGTCTGGCTCCGCTTTATCTGGGACATGAGCGGGGATATGATTTCAGGGTATTTGCCGACGAAACAAGGCCTCTGCTTCAGGGAGCGAGACTGACTTCCTGGGAACTCAACAAAGCAGGTATTGATGTTACACTGATCTGCGATAATATGGCAGCTACCGTTATGAAAAAAGGCTGGATAGATGCGGTTGTTGTAGGATGCGACAGAATGGCAGCCAACGGCGACGGAGCCAATAAGATAGGTACTTCGGGAGTTGCAGTTCTTGCAAAGGAATACGGAATTCCTTTCTATATGTACGTACCTACTTCAACTATAGATATGAATACGCCTACAGGTGATGATATTCATATTGAACTGCGTAAAGGCGAAGAAATATATGAAATGTGGTATGAAAAACCCATGGCACCGGAAGGAATCAAGACTTTTAATCCATCGTTCGACGTGACAGACCACAAATATATTACGGCAGTCATTACCGAAAAGGGAATCGTCAGACCGCCTTACGATGAAAATCTGAAAAAAATAATGATGAAATAGAGGAACAATAATGGAAAATAACGAAACTAAAGTGGGCTTTATTGCGCGCTATGCCAAGATTGCCACTGTCATAGCAGTAATTTTTGGGTCTTCATCAGGAATTCTGGGTTCTCTGACTGCAGCACCGTCTATGGCTATAGGATTTTGGCGTTTAACCGTAGCACTGCCTTTCTTTTTAGTGCCTGCACTTTTGAATTCTCAGAAGAGAGAGCAGCTTAGAAATATTGAAAAGAAGGACTATTTGTGGTGTTTTATTGCCGGAGCATTTCTCTTCGGTCACTTTTTCACATGGTTCAACGCAGTTAAACTGACTAATATTGCCAGTGCAGCTGTTTTAGCAGCACTTCATCCGTTGGTAGTGCTTTTGATTACTATTTTTGTATATAAGAAGAAAGTGGGATTTAAGTCTATTGGGGCTATCATTGTTGCTTTGATCGGCGGTGTGATTATTGTAGGCGTTGACTACAGCACATTTGCAGGTGGCAGCCTTGACGGTAATGTTTTGGCCTTTCTCGCCGGAACATTTATGGGGCTGTACTTTGCAGTGGGTGACTCCGTGCGAAAAAGAGTTCCCGGAGACCTTTATGTGCTTTTAGTATTTGCTTCATGCTGGGTTTGCTTCAGCATCGGAGTCGTTGTTACAGATACGCAGATTCTCGGATATACAGTAATGGACTACGTTTACATAGTGATTATGGCATTTATCTGTCAGATTGGAGCCCATGCTGTTTTCAATATGTGTATCGGTCATGTAAGCTCTCTTTATGTTTCGACATGGGAAGCAGGGGAACCTGTTTTCTCCACACTGCTTGCGGTGGTTTTCCTTGCACAGATTCCGAAGAGCTACGAAATTATCGGTTGCGTTATAGTAGTATGCGCACTGCTTTATTATAATCGACAGGAGAGTAAGCACGAGTAATGAGTTATAAGGTTAAGTTACAATCTTTTGAAGGACCTTTTGATCTGCTGGTTTATCTCATCGAAAATGCAGAAATGAGCATTTATGATATTGAAATCAGTCAGATTACAAGTCAATATCTGGATTACATAAAGGCGATGGAAGAGATGGATATAACCGTTTCTACCGAATTTATGGTGCTTGCAGCCTCTTTGATAGAGATTAAGTCTAAGATGATTCTGCCTAGAATGAATCAGGCCGGTGAAGAAGTGGTGGATGAAGACCCTAGAACTGAACTGGTTACAAGAATTCTGGAATACAAAAAGTTCAAGAAGGCATCCGAAATTCTTCAAAACAGGGAAGAAGCCTGTGCCAACATTTTCTGCAAGCCGCAGGAAGATATTTCTGAATATCTCCAGCAGCCTGATGAATATTTGAGTTTGGACATCAAACAGTTTGCCGGGGCATTTACGAGCTTCATCCAGCGTAAACACAGAATTGAAACGGTTCGTAAGCATTACACCAGGGTTGAAAGAGAAAAAGCTACAATTGAGAGCAGAATCACACTCATTGCTAATTCTCTCAGAGCCAAAATCGGCAAAATTTTCAATTTTAAAGAACTGATTCCTAACAAAAAAGACCGTTACGATGTAATAATCACCTTCGTTTCTTTGCTGGAAATGGCAAAGCAAAGAGTGGTAAATGTTAATCAGGAAACAACTTACGGCAACATCGAGGTCAGTGCCGGTGAGAGAATTGATGAAGGAGACGTAAAGTATGAGCAGTAAAAAAACTATTAAATCAGCTTTTGAATCAATGATGTTCACATGGGGTGAACCTCTTGATGTAAAAGCGGCTGCAGATGTATTTAATATAAGCAAAGAAGAGGCGCTGGAGTGTTTCAAAGAACTCCAGCAGGAGTATGAACAGGAAGGCCGCGGAATCGTAATCAGACAGATTAATCAGGCTTTTCAGTTTGTAACAAGAGAAGAAAACGCAGATTACATAAGAACACTCTGCACCCCTGTTAAGGCAAAGCGTCTTTCTCAGTCTGCACTGGAAGTTCTGGCAATCGTAGCCTATAAACAACCTGTTACAAAAGGCGAAATTGAAGCTATAAGAGGAATCAAATGTGACAGAGTTATGGAAGGACTTATCAAGAAAGATCTGGTTTGCGAAAAGGGCAGAGCCGATACCATAGGAAGACCTATTCTATACGGAACTACTGATGCCTTTCTGCAACATTTCGGATTCACTTCCATCAAGGATTTACCTGAGATTGAGGACATTGAAAGTGCAGTTTCCGGTGCATACTCTGACGATGTGGAATTGGAAAAGGATGAACTGGAAGACGGCCAGATGAAGATGGAAATATAAAAGAGGCATATTGCTCCCTTGAAACAATAAAATGTTTTGAGGGAGTTTTTTTATGAAGAAAAGAATATATATCGTGTTTCTTTTATGTCTGTGCATGAGTGTAATCGGGTGGTATGGCTATGAGAAAAACTATTCAGCTGAGACTTCGGCACTTTTGGCACCTATTGTTTCTGCAAAAGGAGCCATACTGATTGACGCTGCTGACGGAAGCGTTATTTACGAAAAAAATGCAGATCAAAAACTGTATCCGGCGAGCACCACAAAAATAATGACTGCACTGATAGCATTGGAAGTTATGGAGGAAATTGATGCTGATTTTGAGAGCACTATAGTAGTTCCGAAAGAAGCAGCAGGTATTGAAGGTTCCTCGCTGTATTTGAAGGCGGGCGAGAAAGTATCTGTTGAAGAATTGCTTTACGGTATGATGCTTCAATCAGGTAACGATGCAGCAACGGCGATTGCAATCTGTATGGGAGGAAATGTGGAGAATTTTGTTAAACTTATGAATGAGAAAGCTGATGAACTGGGCTGCCGTAATACCCACTTTGTAAATTCCTCCGGGCTTTATGATGAAAATCACTATACTACGGCCAGGGATTTAGCTATCATAGCCTGCGAAGCCATGAAAAACACTGATTTCAGGAAGGTGGTTGCCGCGCCGGATTGGGCAGGTGAAGATTCGGGAAGAAAGATTACCAACAAAAATAAAACGATCCATCAGTACGATGGAGCGACAGGAATTAAAATCGGATATACCAGAGCGTCCGGGAGGACTTTGGTAGCGTCGGCCAAACGAGGGAATAAAGAACTTATTGCGGTAATGCTTTCGGCGCCCGATTGGTTCAAGGACGGATATGCTTTGATGGATTATGGGTTTATGAGGGAGGAGTCAAAGAAGTGAGTTATGTTTGCAAAGACAGGGGGACTGAAAGTTGTCCTTGTATTTTGATGGAAACGGGACAGTGTTACACTTGCAGCATTTTTAAAACGGGTAAATGTGACTGCCTGCCGGGATGGCAAGGCGTTTGTCCTTTTGCAGAGTATTACCAAACCGATGAAAAAATTTTTGAAGTTAAACCTAAAACATTTGAAGTGATAGAACGAAAGGATTACTCGGATAAGCTGAAAGTTTTTACTTTAGAAACATCTGCAGGATTTGCATTGAAATGCAAAGAAATGGGAACTTTTTTGATGATACATATCCAGTCGGTTTCCTTGCCCCTTTCGGTAGTTCAAAGTCACATAGCCGGCGGCAAGGGTTATGTTCAACTGGCGTTTTATATAACGGGTCCTAAAACCAAAAGATTGAATGAAGCGTGCGTAGAGGGAAGTATGTTAGAAGTTGAAGGTCCTTTTACCAATGGCCTTATTAACAGTGAACTTTTTATGTACGGTAAGCCTACGATGGTGGTTGCTAAAGGTATCGCGATCATGCCCTTTATAAACCAGAAGGACAGAATAAAAGACTATTTGATGCACGTTTATCTCGACGCAGACAAATTGACTGATGAATTTGTGCGGGATTATTTAGGAGACATAGCATTGTTTACAGCAGATCTGAGGTGCGATGGAGCGAGTATTATAAAAGAGATTGTAAATACAGATATGACCGGTACCAACGTGCTGTTTATGACTTCTCCGTATTACGTGAATCAACTGCTTAAAGTATGTGGTAATTTGACATCAAAAATTATATATCCTAACCACAGCAATATGTGCTGTGGCAGGGGGGTCTGCGGAGCCTGTTCTTTTACCGATGAAGACGGCATTACCGTTAAGCGATGTAAGTGTAACAGTGAGATAAAAAAAGAGGCCTGAAATTCAGACCTCCTTGCATGTAAATGATTAGCTTGCGTTATTAATACTGTTTGCCCAGGTAAGCATACCGCCTGTTAAGGCATCGGCCATTTCGTCGCTTTCCTGAACTACCCAAACGCCATCTTCTAATTCAAGGTTGATTTTAATTGTTTTAGTGTAAGTCTTTTCGACGTTCTTGAGACCTTCGATGAGAAGAGCATCCATACGCTCATCTAATTGTGCATCTGTCATATTTGGATTAGCAAATATTTCGGTAAATAATTTAGTCATCAGAGTTGAGAATACGTCTCCGAAAGGATAGGTTGTTATTGTAGTTTCAACTGTAGCTTTTCCGGCTTCTTCATCGATAACTTCTTCACCAAGCTTATAGTCGAACTCGAGAACCTTGTCTACCAAGGCATTGGTTGCTTCTTCACCGAAACCATCTTCTCCAATGTCTCCAATAATATCTTCAGGGTTATTTTTAGCATTTTCGATATCAGCCTTTAAAGCTTCTGTAGGAGTAGGAGTACCACATGCGGTCATGAAAAGCATGCAAAGAATCAAAACCGTAATAAAGACCTTTTTCATAGTATTACCTCCAAATCAATTTCTTAAGAAGATTATACACTATGGATTGATAAAAACAAGCAAAAAATAAAATGGTAATTGATGCAGCTTTGGTGTAAAATGTGGTAGAAAAAGGAGAGAAAAAATGAATTTGTTAAGGGATACAACGGCACTGGCTCTTGCCATGTGTGAAAAATATTTAAAGGAAACGTCGGTGGCGGTTGATGCCACTTGCGGCAGGGGAAATGACACTTTATGGCTTGCTGAACGCTGCCGGAAAGTATACGCATTTGATATCCAAAAAGAAGCGATAGATTCGACGCGGACATTGCTTGAGGACGCCGGAGTTGCTGCTGAATTGATTTGTGACAGTCATAACAAAATCTGTGATTATATTTCGGAAAACCCGGATGTTATCGTATTCAATCTGGGATATTTGCCCGGTGGAGATAAAGCAGTTACTACTAATGGAGAGGAAACCTTGGAGGCTCTTACCCTGTCCCTTGAACTTTTGTCTGTAGACGGATTGCTTTGCGTGACCATGTATCCGGGACACCCGCAGGGAGCACGGGAACAGGAAATGATCCTGGCATGGGCCGGAGAACTTGACAAAGGAAAATTCCACTGTGTCTTTGCCAATATGCTTAATCAGCCTGTCGGTGCACCTCAGATTCTTTGGATTACAAAAAAGAAATGAAACCATATTTGACACCTTCTTTGCATAGATTGCTATGAGAGGAAGGTGTTTTTATGTGTAAAATAATTGTAATCGGCGGTGGCTGGGCCGGCTGCAGTGCGGCTTTAAGAGCGCGGAAAGCCGGTGCCGATGTGACGCTTCTTGAAAAAACAGATATGCTGCTTGGTTTGGGTAACGTGGGCGGCATTATGAGGAATAACGGACGCTTTACGGCGGCAGAAGAAAACATAGCTTTGGGAAATGGCGAATTGTTTGAAATAACAGACAAACTGGCACTTCACAAGAATGTGGATTTTCCGGGGCACAAGCATGCGTCCTTTTATGATGTGGCTATGATTGAACCGGAAGTGAGACGATTTCTGGAATCGCTTGGTATTAAGATAAAAACCATGACAAGAGTTGTTGATGTTATGACTTGCGGGAAGTCCCTTGAAGGTGTTGTTGATGCAGCAGGGAACATATATATGGGAGATGCCTTCGTTGAAACCACTGGGTCGACCGGCCCTATGGGTAACTGTATGCGCTATGGCAACGGATGCTCCATGTGCATTTTGAGGTGCCCGTCTTTTGGACCGCGGGTAAGCGTTACTCAAAGGTGCGGACTTGATGATGTTTTTGCATATAAAGAAGATGGGACTGTTGGGGCGTTCAGCGGTTCCTGCAAACTCGAGAAAAGAACTCTGTCGAAGAAACTTCAAAAGAGACTTTCTAAAGACGGTTATGCAGTAGTTCCACTTCCTGATGAACTGGTAAATCGTGAAAAAATGAACCGTAAAGTATGCCGCCAGTATGCTCTGGATGCCTATGCGGAAAATGTAATTCTGATAGATACGGGACACGCCAAATTGATGACACCTTTTTTTAATCTGGAAGATTTGCGCAAGGTAGAAGGCTTTGAGAATGTAAGGTTTGCAGATCCTTATGCCGGCGGAAAGGGGAATTCTGTGAGATATATGTCTGTGGGCATTCGCGACGAATATATGAGAGCCAGGGGGATGGATAACCTTTTTCTCGGCGGCGAAAAGTCCGGATTTTTTGTGGGACACACTGAAGCATTAACTACCGGCGCACTGGCAGGATTCAATGCGGTAAAATTTGCGCGTGGCGAGGAATTATTACGACTTCCGGAAGACCTGGCAACGGGAGATATTTTGGCCTATGCCCAAGAAGTTTTGCTGCAAAAAGATGGAATGGACAGAAGGTTTACTTTTGCAGGGGGAGAATACTTTGAGCGAATGAAAAAGAAAGGGCTGTATTCGACAGACTCCAAAACAATCACAAAAAAGGTGGAATCACTTGGCCTCCTCAATGTTTACAATGAGGGCTGAAATGTGTTAAAATAAGCAAGATTAAAATTTACAAGGAAGATAATTATGAGAATAAACAAATATATTGCGCAGGCGGGAGTTGCCTCAAGAAGAAAAGCTGATGAATTAATTGAAAATGGAAATGTTAAGGTTAACGGTGCAGTTATGAAAGAACCTGGTTACGACGTTCAGGAAGGTGACAAAGTTGAAGTCAACGGGCGCGTCGTTGAAGGACAGCAGAAACTGGTTTACGTTCTCGTTAACAAGCCTTTTGGCGTTATCACTTCAGCTAAAGATGAAAAAGACAGAGTGACAGTTATGGAACTGGTCAAAGACATTGATGAAAGACTTTTTCCTGTAGGAAGACTGGACTATAACACAACAGGGGCGCTCATTATGACCAATGACGGGTCGCTCACCTATCGCGTAACACATCCTAAACATGAACTGGGCAAAACTTACAGAGCTCTGGTTAAGGGAGTAATTTCTCCTGAAAAGGCGCGTAAACTCAGAAACGGTGTTGATATCGGCGGATATGTTACAAAACGTGCCAAAGTAAGTGTTATTAAAGGCAATCAGAATTCAACCCTCGTTGAAATTACAATCTTCGAAGGCAAGAACCGCCAGGTGCGTAAGATGTTCTCTGCTATCGGTAATCCGGTTCAGGAACTTGAAAGAGTTGCCATCGGAAATATTCGTCTCGGCCACCTGAAGTCAGGTCACTACCGCAAGCTGACAAAAGAAGAAATAGAATACTTGAAGAATTGCTAAATAAAAAACTCCTGTTATGCAGGAGTTTTTCCTTATATTTCGGTCTGGAAATTAGGGTTAAAAAAGAAACTGTATAGGGGAAGGGGGTATACTGCAAGGAAAATATCCCAATATTTCTTAAAATTGGCTGTTTGGGAGAAAAAATACCGGAAAATCTCCGTCTTCTCTCACGAACAAGGCTTTCTTTGAAGAAAAACTGAGGCTAAAAGCTGTAAAAATCATAAAAAAACGAAAAAATACCCCCTTAAAAAAACAAAAAGTATCCCAAAGAGGTATAAAAAGGAGACAATTAGGAAAACGGTAATCGCAGCAATAAAAAAAGAACCGCCATCGGCGGTTCTTTTGGTTTAAATTACTTTCTCTTGCATTCCTTTGGAGTTACGCAAGTGCCAGTTGCTCTAGCAACTACGATTGGTTCTTCTAAGAAGTCAGCTGCGGAAGCGCTGATGTCAGGTCTTGTAACAACAACCTTTCTAGCTTCGAAGCTCATCTTTCTGGAAGTGTTACCGATCTTTGTGATTTCACCGTATGCTTCGATGTAGTCTCCAGCGTATGTAGGAGCTAAGAATTCTACGTTGTCATAAGCGCAGAACAGACCTTCGTCTCCGTCACACTTGATTAATAATTCTGTAGCAACGTCTCCGAACAGGTGAACCATGTGAGCACCGTCTACCAGGTTTCCGCCGTAGTGAGCATCCTTAGCGGACATTCTTACTCTGATTAATGAAGTAATTTTTTCTTCCATTTTGTTTATCTCCTTTTAGTACTAAAAATTTTGGACCATTTACGGCCGTGAATTCACGAAATAATATATTGCAAAATGTGTGCCAATGGTTTATTATTGGAATTACATAAAAAGTGAACCGATTTAGGTTCACACCTAAAAGGAGTGAACACAAAATGTCGACGACTTACGGAATCCAAAGAGTTTTGGAGCCACAGCACGTATTGCCTACCTCAGCGTGGAGACTGGACAATAGCCGCAATATATATCCCGATGAAATCAGGGTCTCTATAGAAAGAATACACCTTGAAGGGACAGGTTTCAAGCAAATTTGTACAGAAGCTAATTATGATGAGAAAAAAATTGCTCAAAGAATCATAGATATTGTCATCAGAAGAGGCAAATTACATAATCCTGTCACTGATACGGGAGGCCTTGTAATGGGCAAAGTTGAAGAAATAGGAAGTAAATATGATAACAAACATGATATTAAGGTCGGGGACAGAATTATTTGCAATGTGTCAGCGGCATCTCTGCCTGTGTATATCGAAGATATAACATCTATAGACAAGGTTTTTAATCAGATAACTGCAACCGGCTATGTCATTGCGCACAGCCATATTCCTATTGTAAAAATCCCTGAAGACTTGCCTCTTAATCTTTTGATGTATGCCTTCGACCAATCGGGTACGCTGTTTAAGCTTCATGAGCTGATTGATGGACAGCAGAAATTCCTGGTAGTGGGTAACAGTATGCTGACAAATCTGCTTTTTGGGTATGTAATAAGACGAAAAGTGGGGCCGGACGCCGAAATTGTATGCCTCTTTGACAAAAGAACCAATATGAGGCTTGCGGGAAGCGGCATTGATCAGCTGGTAGAAAAGGTTTTCGACGAAATACATTTTATTAATATTCTGAAACCTATGGAATGCATGAAACAGCTGGATGCAGAATCTTTGTTTGACTTTTCCATCAACTGTGCTGAAATTCCGGGGGCTGAAACTATCAACATCCTTGCGACAAGACCGGGCGGCAGAGTTCTTTTTGCAAACCTGATCAACAACCTTAATATAGCCATTTATATCACCGAATCGATGTCTAAATCTCTTGATATAAGAGGAGCGGAAGGATACTTGGACAACTACGATGATTTCGATATGGAAGTCGTAAGAGAAATGTCTCCTTACCTAAAGGATGCAGAAGTGGTGGAGGTTGCTTACAGAGGACCTGAAGAAGAAGTGCGGAACAATCCGTTTAATCACGCAATTGTTGAAAAAACTTTGATGGAAGACTTTGTGTGCCGCAGTCAGATTATGTGGCAGGTACTCAATGAAATGACCAAAGTATCCCGTTATGATTGTAATGTAATAATATTCGGGGAGACCGGAGTCGGCAAGGAAAAGGCAGCCAATATTATCCAGCAAAACAGCGACAGAAAAATGCAGCCTTTTGTAAAAATCAATTGTGGTGCTATTGCGCCTACACTGATTGAATCTGAATTTTTCGGCTACGAAAAAGGTGCTTTTACGGGTGCTAATGCCAGCGGCAAAAAGGGCTATTTTGAAATTGCCAATAACGGAGTCATCTTCCTTGATGAAATCGGTGAATTGCCGCTGGAAATGCAGGCGAAGCTTCTCAGGGTAATTCAGGATGGTGAGTTCTATCGTGTCGGCGGAACTACACCTGTAAAAATAAATGTGAGAATCATATCTGCAACTAACAGGGACTTGGAAAAATTTATGGAAGAAGGCAAATTCAGACGAGACCTATATTATAGATTAAACGTCGTTCCTATCAGAATTCCGAGTCTGGTTGAAAGACCTGATGATATTCCGGTGCTTGTCAGACATTTCCTGAAAAAATACGGAGAAAAATTCGGAGTAAAAATAGGGATAACAGATGATGCGGTGGAATATCTGAAACAGCAGCAATGGCCCGGCAATATTCGAGAACTGGAAAACACGGTGCAAAGACTTATAATTTCTGCTCAGGGAGAAGAAATTACTTTGATGGACGTTCTTAAAGAAAAACACGGCGAATTGTTTGGGGGGCTTTATTCTGCAGCCGGCGGTGACATACAGACAACTGAGATTGATCTTCAGGCGGCGGTTGATGAGTATGAAAAAGGGTTGATTAAGTATGCCTGCGAAAAGTACGGTTCTACACGAAAAGCAGCAAAAGCAGTGGGCATCAGCCAAACTCAGCTGGTGAGAAAAAAGAAAAAATATAACATTTAAATAAATGCGAACCGAATTGTGTTCACGTAAAAATAGCGTGAGGCAAAAACGGTTCGCATTTGTTTTGGACGTGAACGTTATAACGAAAACGTAGTAGAGAAAAATGTTGAAAAATACCGAAGCGGTATTTGGTCGCCCGAAGGAAACTCGATTGGCATGGATTTTGCTTTTATAAAATTGGTTGAAAAACTTAGTTTAATTAGTTTATTTTTTATATTTTAAGACAAAAGGAGACGACAAACAAATGGAATTCAAAAAAGGTGACATTTACGGAACACACAGAGTTCTCGAACCAAAGGGCGTTCTGCCACAGCCAGCAGACAAGATTGACAACACAATGGAAATCTATGACAACGAAGTTTTAATCGATGTACATACTTTAAACATCGACTCCGCTTCTTTCACAGAAATCGAAAGAAGAGCTGAAGGCGATATCGAAAAGATTAAAGAAATCATCATGAACATCGTTGAAACAACTGGTAAGCACAAGAACCCTTGGACTGGTTCCGGCGGTATGCTGATCGGTAAGGTTAAGGCAGTAGGTCCTAACTTCGAAGGCGACCTGAGAGTAGGCGACAAGATTGCTACACTGGTATCTCTGTCCCTGACTCCACTGAAAATTGAAGAAATCAAGGAAATCAGACCTGAAATCGACCAGGTTGACGTTAAGGGTGAAGCTATCCTCTTCCAGTCCGGTTTATACGGAATTCTGCCTAAGGATATGCCAAAAGAACTGGCTCTGTCCGTTCTGGACGTTGCAGGTGCTCCAGCTCAGACTGCAAAGATCTGCAAGCCTGGCGACACTGTAGTTGTAATGGGTGGCGGCGGAAAGTCCGGTATTCTTTGCTGCTGGCAGGCTAAGAAGCAGGTTGGCGTTAACGGTAAGGTTATCTGCGTAGACGGATTCAAGAAGTCTATCAACAGAGCAATGTCCGTTAAGTGTGCTGATGAATACTTAGTAGTAAACGCTACTGACTCCGTTGCAATGTACAACGAAATCATGGAAGCAACTGATGGTGAATTAGCTGACGTAGTAATCAACGTAGTTAACATTCCTAACACAGAAATGTCCTCTATCATGTCCTGTAAGGACGGTGGTCTGGTATACTTCTTCTCCATGGCTACTTCTTTCACAAAGGCAGCTTTAGGTGCTGAAGGTATCGGTAAAGACGTTAATATGTTAATCGGTAACGGATACACTAAGGGCCACGCAAACACAGCTCTTCAGGTTCTTAGAGATGATGAAAGAATCATGAAGCTGTTTGCTGAATTATACGCATAATCCTACCTAAAATAAAAAAACGTAAATTAGAACCAAAAAAACACATTTTCTTGTGGAAAAGAATGTTTTTTTAAGGTATAATTACTGTAGCACTTTATGCTCGTGCATTTTTCGAGTGTAATTTATAAAAAACCAATTATTTATATTTCTAGGAGGAAATGAAAAATGGAATTCAAAAAAGGATGCCCTTATGGTACACACAGAGTAATCTCCCCAAAGGGAGTTTTACCACAGCCAGCAGATGTTATCGATAACACTATGGAAATTTACGACAACGAAGTACTGATCGACGTTAAGACTCTGAACGTTGACTCTGCTTCCTTCACTGAA
>JAFSHN010000056.1 GCA_017440275.1 Bacillota bacterium
AAAAAAGTTTCTGAGAAAAAGCGAGAAGAATTATTTTCTGAAATAATTGAAAAATCCCTTGCCTATGGCATTGGAATTATGGATAATAATGTTATAGATGAAATTAACATCTTGGAAGCCACAAAAGCTGCAATGAAACAAGCTGTAGAGAATGCAGAGACCATGCTCAGAGAAAAAACGGGCGAGGGAATCGGCTTTCTTCTGGTGGATGCAGTGGAGCTTAAGAGTGTATCCATTGCTCAAAGCCCTATCATCAAGGGCGATGCAAAAAGTCTTTCAATAGCTGCGGCATCTATTATTGCCAAAGTAACGAGAGACCGAATGATGGCTGAGTACCACAATCAATATCCTTATTATGCCTTTGACATCAATAAGGGATACGGTACCAAAGCTCACTATGAAGGTATACATCAGCATGGAATTACACCTATTCATAGAAAAACTTTTTTAAAAAATTTAAACTTATAGTGTGTGCTTGCTTGTTCAAAAGCACGAGAGGGAGGAAACGATGGAATTCAAAACTGACATTCAGATTGCACAGGAAGCTGTAATGGACAATGTTCTCGACATCGCGAAAGCTGCAGGGATTGACGAAAAGTATCTGGAACAGTACGGTAAGTATAAGGCAAAGGTAGACTACAGTATTTTAAAGGATATGGCTGACAGACCAAACGGTAAGCTGATTCTTGTAACTGCTATTTCTCCTACACCTGCAGGTGAAGGAAAAACTACTACAAGTGTTGGTCTTGCAGATGCACTTCACAAATTAGGCAAGAACATTATGGTTGCTTTAAGAGAACCTTCTTTAGGACCTGTATTCGGTGTAAAGGGCGGTGCAGCAGGCGGCGGCTATGCACAGATTGTTCCTATGGAAGATTTAAACCTGCATTTTACAGGAGATATGCACGCTATCGGTATTGCTAATAACTTGATTGCTGCATGTCTTGATAATCATATTCAGCAAGGTAATGAACTTGGAATCGATGTTAAAAAGATTACTTGGAAGAGAGTAGTTGACATGAACGACCGTCAGTTAAGATTCGTTGTTGACGGACTTGGCGGCAGAGTAAACGGTGTTCCTAGAGAAGATGGATTTGATATCACTGTAGCCAGCGAAATTATGGCGGTTCTTTGCTTGTCTTCAAGTATTGCTGACCTCAAAGAAAAATTAGCAAGCATCATTGTAGGCTATACATATGACGACAAACCTGTAACTGTAAGAGACCTGAAGATTCAGGGTGCAGTTACTGCAGTTCTGAAAGATGCTTTGAAACCAAACCTGGTTCAGACTCTTGAACACACTCCTGCATTCATCCATGGAGGTCCTTTCGCAAATATCGCTCACGGATGTAACTCCATTATGGCAACAAGAATGGCGCTGAAACTGGCTGATTACGTAGTAACAGAAGCAGGATTTGCCGCTGACCTTGGTGCAGAAAAATTCGTAGACATTAAGTGCCGTAAGGCAGGTCTCACACCATCAGCTGCAGTAGTGGTAGCTACAGTAAGAGCTCTCAAATACCATGGTGGTGTAGCTAAGGCTGACCTGAATAACGAAAACCTAGAAGCTCTGGAAGCAGGTCTTCCAAACCTTCTGCAGCACGTTGAAAACGTAACCAAGAACTTCGGTTTACCTTGCGTAGTTGCAATCAATAAATTCCCTACAGACACAGAAGCTGAACTGGCTCTCGTAAGAGAAAAGTGTAAAGAACTGGGCGTAAATGTTGCTCTTTCCGAAGTATGGGGCAAAGGCGGCGAAGGCGGCAAGGAATTAGCTGAAGAAGTTTTAAGACTGGTAGAAGGCGAAAACAACTTCCACTTCGTATACGAAGATGAATTGTCATTAAAGGAAAAAATCGAAGCTGTAGCAACCAAGATTTACAGAGCTGACGGCGTTGAATTTGAACCTAACGCAGCTAAACAGCTTGCTACAATCGAATCTCTGGGATTCGGAAACCTTCCTGTATGTATGGCTAAGACTCAATACAGTTTCTCTGATAATCCTGCACTTCTTGGCGCTCCAAGAGGATTCAAGATTAAGATCAGAGAAGTTAAGGTTTGCTCCGGTGCAGGCTTCGTAGTAGTAAAGACAGGCGAAATTATGACAATGCCTGGTCTTCCTAAGGTACCTGCGGCAGAAAAAATCGACATCGAT
>JAFSHN010000057.1 GCA_017440275.1 Bacillota bacterium
CCAGCCCAGAATCAAAATTGGCAGAGTGATTCCGCCTTCTCTCAATTCAATACCTTCTGAAAGGCAAGCCACTGCAAAAGCGTCGGCGCCGTTTTCTTCAAACACCTTGCCGCATTCCACAGCACCATGTCCATGGGCATCACCTTTGATGACGCACATTACCTTTTTGCTTGTCAACCTTTTAGCAAGATTTAGATTATGTACCAGCGCCCTTGTATCAATTTCAGCCCAGGCACGAACTTTTTCACCTATCACGATGTCACTTCCTATCTAGTAAATATTTATTAAAGTGTAACACAAACAAAATCATTTTCGCAACTTGTATCTTACCAGGATAATCTGTTATAATACCTTTCGTATACGAGGAGGTATTGTAATGACATACGACTTTTTACCTAATCCCGACCAGGTTCGTGCTGATTTTATTAAAGAGCACGTTAAAGGTGAAGTGGGAACAAAATATATGTGGGAAGTTTTGAGAGATGACGCCCGCGAAATTTCTTTTGATGACGCAGTAAAAAAACTTCGTAATATGGAAGGTCAAATCTATTTTATATCGGAAGCCGAAGGAAATCCTTCATTCAACAACTGTGCACTTGAAGAATACGAAGAAGATAAAAAAGGATTTGCGGCCTTCACTGATTCTGAATGGCTGTCAGAAATGCTGGACTACGAATGGTACAACAAAGGAAACATGTGGGAAGATGGTTTTGACCTGGGTTCCAATGACATCCTGCCTGACGATGTTTACGCTTTTGACAAAAGCCTCAGTTGGTTTTTAGTTTTTACCCATGAATGGGACGGTGATGAACCGGAAACACGCTATTGCCTGGCATATAATATTTAAAATCGGGGAACCTACTTTTAAAAAGAAAGTGAGGTTCCTTTTTATGTTTAAACACGAAAAACAGTTATTTCATCCGGTGGCCGTAGAAAAGCCAAATCCTCAATATGCCGCACTCCTCCAAGAACAACTTGGCGGTGCCAACGGCGAACTGAAAGCTGCTATGCAGTATATGTCACAAAGCTTCAGAATTAAAGATCCTGAAATCAAAGATTTGTTCCTTGATATCGCTGCAGAAGAACTGGGCCATCTTGAGATGATTGGCCAGACCATCAACCTTCTCAACGGGCATGATCTTGGTGTAGAAAAAGTTCCTGCCGGGGAAATTCAAACCCATGTACAGCTTGGTCTCAATCCCGGACTTATCAACGCTTCCGGTTATTCATGGACTGCTGATTACGTAACAGTAACCGGCGACCTTTGTGCTGACCTTCTTGCAAATATCGCCTCTGAGCAGAGAGCAAAAGTGGTTTACGAATATCTTTACAGACAGATTGAAGATAAAAAAGTTAGAGAGACTATCGACTTCCTATTGAACCGCGAAGAAGCACATAACGCTATGTTCCGTGAAGCCTTCAACAAAGTTCAAGACTCCGGTTCCAACAGAGATTTTGGAACGACCGAGGCAGCAAGAAAGTATTTCAATATGTCTACACCATCTCCCGGAGGCAATCAATTTGCTAAAACCGATGTAACACCACCATCCTTTAAATAGCATTTAATGCCTGAAAATACTTGTTTTCAGGCATTCTTTTTGTTATAATGCTCACTGCTATCACACTATAGAAAGAAGAAAAAATGAGTTATTTTAAAAAACTATCGAAAACTTCATTAATGCACTATACGAAGCTTGTATTCCGATCTTTGCTGCTTGCTGCTGCATTGATTATTTACATATATGACCGCCTGAACGGCAATGCACACCTGTTTACACAGCTTTCAACCCATCCAATCATACTCTCATTTATATGGATCGTATTTACAGGAGAAATGCTGCTTCGTTTCTTCCCTTCTTCAATCGAAAGCAGAGGTTGCCAAAAGCAATTCAAGAAAAACTTTGTTCCTACGCCGGAAGGACACGCAAATTGTTCTGCTGTTGCAGCTCACAAAGCCCCAAAGCATTCAACTTTGATGGTAATAACATTCTGGGTGGTGCTCAATGGAATTATAGGTGTCCTTTATTTTGCCAATATCATCGATAAAGGCATCCTGTTCTTAATCGCTTTAGCTTACTCAGTGTGCGATATGATTTGTATTCTGTTTTTCTGCCCATTCCAGCAATGGATGATGAAAAACAAGTGCTGCGGTACCTGCAGAATTTATAATTGGGACTTCGCTATGATGTTTACCCCTTTGATTTTCATAAGGAGTTGGTTTACATGGAGTCTGGTTGGTATTGCACTCTTACTTCTCATTCAATGGGAAATACTTTTAAAACTTCATCCGGAACGCTTTGACGAAGCCACTAACTACCACCTGGCGTGTGCAAACTGTACCGAAAAACTATGTGCACACAAAAAAGCTCTTCAGGGATTTCTTGCAAAGCAACGTTTAAAACTCAAAAATAAAGAAAAGGAACTTTTGTCATAAGACAAAAGTTCCTTTTCTTTTATAGGTATTTATTCATAAAGTTTCTTACTGTTTCTGTGTAACTTTCAGTATCTACTATGTAGCTCATTCCGTGCCCTGCTTTTTCGACACCGTGGAACTGCTTCTCAGCCGCACATTTACCGTAGAGTTCAACTCCCATATAATACGGCACCATAGAATCCTCTGTTCCGTGAATAATCAGAGTAGGAACTTTACTTTTCTTAACTGCTTCCACAGCACTGCCCTTCTTGAGATTGAAACGACCGAAAAGCAATGCACCAAGATGCAGGAAAGGTGTGCAAAGTTTAACAGGATATTTTCTGTCCTTTGCAACTTTTCTGATGATTTCTTCTGCTGAATTGTATCCGCAGTCTGCCACGATGCAAACTACATTTTTAGGCAAATCGAGTCCTGACGCCATTAAAACAGTAGTTGCTCCCATAGAAACACCGCTGAGAACTATTTTAACATCTTCCCCGAAACGTTTGATAGCATAGTTAATCCATTGCAGACAGTCAAACTTTTCTTTTACTCCAAAAGTAATGGTTTTGCCTTGACTCTGACCGTGGGCACGATGTTCGACAACCAGCGTATTATGTTCTTCTTCACGGGCGATTTTGTTGCCGCCGCAAAAATCTTTGACTGTGTTGCCATTATATCCATGGAACTGGATCTGAAGAGGTGCATCGTCAGATACATGATAATATTTACCGTGAAGTTTCAGACCGTCACGGGATTTTATCCACACGTCTTCATACTCAATGGCCTTCATTTCTTCCATGAGACCTTTAATAACTTCACCCTGTTCCGGTGTATATTTGTCAGGAATTGCATATCCCTTTGTCTGTGCTTCCCTGTCCGTACGGAATGATAATTTGTACGCCACATAAGCGCCTGTTACAGCTGCTGCAGCGGCTACGGCTGTGGCACCGATGGCCGCCCCTGCAATTTTCTTATAATCCATAATTATTTATATTCTTCTCTGAGTGTTTTTATCAGTTCATCTATTCTTCCAACAACTTTAACGAAATCTTCTTCCTTGTATCCTCTTGTTGTCATAGGTGCAGTTCCGATTCTTACACCGGATGTTTCCTTTGGAGTACGCTTTTCGCAAGGAACGCAGTTCTTGTTAAGAGTGATGCCGATTTCGTCGCATCTTTCCTGAAGAACTCTTCCGGAGAAAGGTTCATCAGACAGATCAAGGAGAATCAGATGGTTATCAGTTCCTCCTGTTACAATCTTGTAACCAAGTCTGATAAACTCATCAGACATAGCCTTGCAGTTTTTAACAACCTGAGCAATATATTCCTTGTATTCCGGTCTTAAAGCTTCTTCAGCACAAACAGCCTTGCCTGCAATTACGTGTTCAAGCGGACCGCCCTGGGCATAAGGGAATACAGCACTGTCAACCTTCTTAGCAAGCTCAGGTCTTGAGAAAATCATACCGCCTCTAGGTCCTCTTAAAGTCTTGTGAGTTGTTGTGGTGATAATGTCAGCAAGACCGAATGGTGATGGGTGAGCACCGCCTGCGATAAGTCCTGCAATATGAGCCATATCCACCATAAAGTACGCACCTACTTCTTTAGCGATTTCGGCAAAGGCTTCAAAGTCGATAGTTCTTGAATATGCAGAAGCACCTGTCATAATAAGCTGCGGCTTGTATTTAAGAGCCTTTTCTCTCACATCATTCATATCAATGTAGCCTCTTTCGTCTACATCATAGAACACCATATTGTATAACTTACCGCTGAAGTTTACAGAAGAACCATGAGTCAGGTGTCCTCCGTTATCCAGTGTTAAGGACAGGATTGTATCTCCCGGATTAAGAATCGCCTTGTATCCGGAGAAGTTTGCCTGTGAGCCTGAATGCGGCTGTACATTTACATGGTAATCTGTGTTGAAAACTTTTCTCCACATATCACACGCATATTCTTCCAGAATATCAACAAATTCTGTTCCGCCGTAATAACGGCTTGTATTTCCTGAAGTACGAACAGTAGGATAACCTTCTGCATATTTCCAGCTCAGACAACTTCCGCAAGCTGCCAATACAGCCTCTGAACAGTAGTTTTCAGAAGCGATAAGTTCTACATTGTTTTTCTGGCGGTTATACTCTTTTTCGATAAGATCACCCACTACAGGTGAAGCATTTTTGATAAATTCGATGTTATCAATGTTATAAGTGTTGTTGTCTTTTCCGTTAATATCAAACATTTTTATCCTCCGTAGTTTTAATGATTATTCGACTTCGAAATCATCAATATAATCCTCTTCAAGTCTCAAAACCGACACTTCATAAGCACGTCGAAGCTGCATAGTGCCGTCATCCAATTTCTTTTTATATTCTCTGCTCTGCAGTCTTCCCTCGATATAAATCTTGGTTCCCACATCAAGTTTTTCGGCAAAGCCAGCGTTTCGCCCCCATGCTATTGCCGGAATATAATCAGACTTATTATACATTCTGTTTACGGCAATCATCAAATCACAAATGTCTCTCCCAAGAGGTGAGGTCCTCTTGATAGGCGGTTTGCAAAGAAATCCTTCCAGAAAAACATAGTTTTCGTAGTATTCCACATCTTCATTTGTGAGAAGTTCTCTCGCAAAGATTACTACATTAAGTTTATTTTTGCCGTCAACATTTTCGTTATAAGTTCTTATCTGACCTGTAATTTCTACGAAATCTCCCACCTGAAGAGGTGTTTCAAAAATCAGTCTTTCTGAAATCATCACGTTCAGTTCATCCACATATCCGCTTCTTCTTTCTATACCCAAAACAAAAGTATAAAAAACTTCTCCAAATGTTTTATGACTGAATTGCAGCGGACTCTTAATCTGCCCGCAAGCAATTACTTTGTTTGTTTCGTAAATATTATCAGTCTGGTTATTCATAAATTCCCTCCCAAATAAACTCGCATTACTACAAGTCTATTGTCTGCGAAGGGAAGATATTCCTCTAATATATTTGTTTATCAGGGCTATCAAAGTGAACCCAAGTGAAATAGCAAGGGCAATGGTAATTACCTTTTGTCCGCTTTCGCTGAACATAAGATGATCTCTGTTAACAAGACCTGCCATGGTATAATATAAACTTCCACCCGGTATCAGTGGAATTGCTGCCGCTGTCAAGAAAATTGTGGTAGGAGCACGATTTACTCTGGCCATTATTTCAGCATATACGGCAACAAATACTGCTGCGGCAAAATTGGGAATAAATTCGCCGTCAAAGTACTGTCCAAACGCCAGGTATACAGCCCAGGCAATTGCCCCGCCTACACCTGCCAGTAAAATCTGCCTTCCTTTCATCTTGAGGAAAATTGCAAAGCCTATGGACCCGAAGAATGCCATCATAATCTGTATTTCCATTATGCGCCACCTCCTGTCAATATGATTGCAAGAGCAAAACCTACCGCTATGCAAACGGCGGTCAATAAAGCATTAAGCAGTCTGAACAAGCCGGATACCATATCACCGGTAAGCATATCTCTCACGGAATTTGTCAGTGCAATTCCCGGTATAAGCAGCATTATTCCGCCAATCATTATTTTGTCCGTGTGCTGTCCAAAACCCAAGCCTACCATAACTATTGCAACAAACCCGGCAACAAGAGAAGTCACAAAAGTTTTTGCCAATTGATTTTCTTCGAATCTCGAAAGAAATCTTGTAAGAACAGTTATAATAGCAGCCAGGACTGCGGTTGCCATACCATCAATCCATGACCCACCGAAAAACACGCAAAAACTGCTTGCTGCCAATATAGCTCCTGCATATTCAAGCCACATCGGGAGAGGCTTTCTGCCCATAACCTCTTCATATTTTACTACCAGTTCTTCAACTGAAGGTTTGTTGGTGCAAATATATCTGGATAAGTCGTTGAGGTAATCCAGTCTGTCAAAGTTTGTGTCATTCCTTACGATTCTTCTTATTTGAGTTAGAATCTTTCCGTCAGGAGCTTCAGTAGTTACCTGAATATTGGAAGTAATAATAAAAGCATTGGTCCTGTCACAGCCGTAGGCATCACACATACGGTTAATACTGTCCTCCACTCTGGCAACTTCTGCACCGCACACAAGCATTTCCTCAGCAACATCCAAAATTGCCTGGAGTAACTTGTCGTAATCCATTATTCTATCTCCAATTTCATAATTTCAGGGAAACATTTAATCTGGTACTGGGGACACTGTCCACATTCAAAGAATACAGGCGCGTCCTCAGGTTTAACAGTTTCAAAGCCCATAGTTTTGAAGAAACCCGGCGCTCTCGCAACAAGATAAAGTTCCTTGCCGCCTCTTGCCTTAATTTCTTTTACAACTTTATCCACCAGAATCTTTCCGATACCGAATTTGCGGAACATCTTTGTTACTGCAATACCGTCAATAATATATTTCCCTTGTCTCTGTGCCAGAACGCATCCTGCAATAAGTACATCGTCAGTATGTGTTACTTTCCAGCATTTTATAATATCTGTGTCTACTTCTTCATCGCCGTTGAATTCCAGTTCGTTTTCAACAAAAAACTTCACCAGTCTTTCGTACTCGTCAGTAGACTGCATTCTAAATTTCAACATTTCTCAGTATACTCCTTATCTTTCCAATTAAGTACAATGAGCCTGCAAAAATTATTACATCATACTCGTTTTTTCTTGAAAGTGCAAGTTTGCATGCCTCTTCAGGATCCGGTGCAACTTGACAATTTGCACCTCTTTTGCAGAAATGCTCAGCCAGTTCCGGTGCTTCCATTTTGCGCGGGTTATCAGGTTCCGTAATCACAAAATCGTCCGCAATCTTAACAAAACTGTCTATGATGCTTTCCACATCTTTATCCTTGAGCATTCCTGTAACCATCAAGGTTTTCTTACCGCTGCACAAGTTTAACATGGAATCTGCCAACGCTCTTGCTCCATCTTCGTTATGAGCTCCATCGATTATTACAACAGGTTCTGTCTCTATATCTGACATTATTTCAAAGCGTCCTGGCTGCTTAGCTTTTTTCAGACCATTGTAAATATCACTGTCAAAAAGTTTAATCTTACCCTCAATTCTCAAGAGATTCAGGGTAGCCAATGCGAGGCAGGCATTTTCTATCTGATGACGACCGTTCATTGTAATCTTAATATTGTCAAATTTAGGTGCATCAAAAATGCTGCCGGCAAGAGTTTCTTTCTGGATATTTACATTGAGATTTTTTGTTGCAATATACTTGCAGCCCAATTTTTTTGCCTTTTCTTCAATTACTGTCAGAGCCTTTGCATCCTTTACGCTGGTCACTACAGGACATCCTTTTTTGATAATTCCTGCTTTTTCGGCAGCAATTTTTTCGATGGTGTCCCCCAGTCTGTCCATATGATCCATAGATACAGAAGTAATTACTGTAACCAGAGGCTCTTTGCAGACATTGGTGGAATCTCCTGTTCCACCAAGGCCTACTTCGAGTATAACGTAATCACATTGTTTTTCTTTGTAATACACAAAAGCAATTGCTGTCACAACTTCGAACTCTGTAGGTGACTGATGCCCCATATCTGTCATTTTTTTGGCAGCTGCAAGAACCTTTTCTGTATAATAGGTCAGGTCTTCATCGCTTATCATTTCTCCGTCCAGTTCAATTCTTTCGTTGAATTTTTCCAGGAACGGAGAAGTATAAAGCCCTGTCTTATAGCCGGCTTCCTGCAAAACACTGTACATATATCTGCAGGTCGAGCCCTTTCCGTTGGTTCCCGCCACATGAATCACTTTTAAATCTTCGTGAGGATTGCCCAATAGTTCAAGCAGTTCAGTCATTCTCTCCAGTCCCAGAATGCTTCCAAAGCGTTCAAATTCATGAATTTTTTCAATTGCCTTTGCTGTATCTGTCATTTTATTTCCTCTCAGAAAAGATTATTTGCCCAGCTTTGCTGCGATCATTTCCAGTCTCGCAGTTACTTTTTCCAGCATTTCGTTGTATTTAACCATCTTTTCCTTTTCTTCGTTGATAACTTTTTCAGGAGCCTTGCTTACAAATCCCTGGTTAGAAAGCTTACCTTCAACTCTCTTTACTTCTCCGATGAGTCTCTTCTGTTCTTTAACCAGTCTTTCATATTCAGCGTTGTAATCTACCAGGTCTTCCAGAGGAATGTAGATTTCTGCGCCGTCAATTACGGCAGACATCGCTTCTTCCGGAGCAGCATCCTTGCTTTCGATAAAAGCAACTTCTGTAATGTTAGCCAGGTTCTTGATATATCTTTCGGCACCCTTGATTGTTTCAAGAGCATCGCCTGTTGCCAGAATCACTGCTCTCAGTTTTTTGCTTGGTGCAGCTTCTGCTTCAGCTCTGATATTTCTGATTGCACGGATTGCTTCCATTGCGGTTTCTAAAGTCTTAGTTGCCTTAGGGAAAATCCAGGCAGCGCTTGCCTTTGGCCACTGAGCCTTGATCAGATAGTTGTCAGGGTTATCTGCCTGTTCTTCACCGTGTGGCAGGTAGCTCCAGATTTCTTCTGTGATGAAAGGCATGAATGGGTGCAGCATCTTCAGCATGTTCTTTAAGCACATTACTAAAGTAAATCTTACAACCTTCTTATCTTCTTCATCATCTCCCCAAAGTCTAGCCTTAACTAATTCGATATACCAGTCACAGTATTCGTTCCAGATAAGGTCATATACCTTCTGACCTGCCAATGCAAGATCGTATTTTTCCATTGCAGCAGTAACATATTCAACAGCTTCGTTAACCTTTGCTATCATCCACTTATCTTCATCTCTTAAAGCGATGTTTTCAAAGTTTGTAGTGTCTCCGCAAGCCTTTCCGCAGCAGTCAGCACAGCACTTAGCCATTTCTTTGAAGTTACCGTCTTCGTCCTGCAGGTTCATGATTACGAATCTTGAAGCGTTCCACAGTTTGTTGGCGAAGTTTCTGCAGGATTCAAGTCTGTCGTCCTTGAATCTCATATCGTTACCAGGTGTAATACCTGTAGTCAGCATAAATCTCAAAGCATCTGCACCGTACTGGTCAATTACTTCCAGCGGGTCAATACCGTTTCCAAGAGACTTACTCATTTTACGTCCTTCAGCATCTCTTACAAGACCGTGAACATAAACATGATGGAAAGGAACTTCTCCCATAGATTCAAGAGCAGAGAATACCATTCTTACTACCCAGAAGAAGATGATATCATATCCTGTTACCAGTACATCTGTAGGATAGAAGTACTTAAGTTCAGGAGTTTCATCAGGCCATCCTAAAGTGGAGAAAGGCCAAAGAGCTGAAGAGAACCAAGTATCCAGCACGTCTTCGTCCTGGTGGAAATGAGTGCCTCCACACTTAGGACATACGCCCGGCGTGTCTTCAGCAACAACTACTTCTCCACAAGTGTCGCAGTAGTAAGCAGGAATTCTGTGTCCCCACCAA
>JAFSHN010000058.1 GCA_017440275.1 Bacillota bacterium
TGTGAAGATTGGAGTTCTTCCATATCCAAAGTATCTGAATTTTGACCGGTACACTTCGTATCCGTCAAAGTCCAGGTTGTAAATAAAGTCATGGCCATCAGATGCAAACCATCTTACCTTTACGGCACGCTTACCTTTTGCACTGGACATGTTTGAACGGGCCCAGAGCTTGTAATTATTCAAAGTGGCTTCGAATTCCTTTTCTGTGACTGCATAAACTTCAATCTTGTCGCCTCTTTTAATTCCGGTGAGTTTGTCTACTCTGCCCTGAGACTCTCCGTTGACGATAACATCTACTATAATATATCCGTCTTTTGGTTCAATCAGTACGGTACCGTCTGGGTTGATTGTTATAATCGCACCCTCAGACTTTTCATCCGTGTAGCCGATATTGACGTCGGTATCGTAGTAGATTTCCGTTTTTACTGTAGTAAGTTCGAATGGAATTGGTTCCTGCGGCCCAAGATAGTTGGCTGCAAAGCCACCTGCTACAGAGCAGGTCATGATCACTGCGACCAGTAAAATAACATGCACTAATTTTCTCATTTTCTCTTTCCTTTCTTCTTTGATGTTTTATGATTTTTTCGCACAGTTTGATTTTATATTTTGCGGATATTGGTACCGCTTACCTTTTCAGGGTTATTATTTTCTGATAATTTGTGGAAAATAACTTAGAAGAGTTTTTGGTAGCTATCCTGCTGAAGTTTTTCTTTATATTCCCTCCACTTTTGTCCGAGTGTTTTTCCGTCGTGATATTTATTTTCGTGACGAGATATGTAGTTTACGAGGTAGCTCACAGAACAGGGTTTTGAAAACTGCAAGTGCATATCGGGGAAATTCCCTAGTTTTACGGAGTTTTCAGGCTGAATCTTAAATACATCGCCGTGGTAAAGAGTTACATGATGTTTCAGATCTGCATCCGCACGAGTTCCCACACGTATGAGCCAGGAATCAATACCAGACTTCACGAATATTCCGTAGCTTCGTTCTTCAACCAAAAAACCCTGCTGCTTTAGAAAATATATGAGAGCTTCTTTAAATGTGGTTTTTTTCTTCGCCATATTCATTCCTCCTTTCTTGCGTGTTTTTCTATATGCATCCTTAAGATGCATTTTGCTTTGCAGCCTCTGCCTTCGCTATACAGAAGTGCTATTGCTGCTTTGCATTCTGTTTAATTTATCCTTTTTCTGCTTTGCTCTGCGATTTTCAATCAGGTAATAATCCGCTTGAAACTGCAGGGCATGCTTTTGAGCGGAACTGAGCTTTCTGTAGCTTGCCAAAAGGAATATTTCGTCTTCAGGAAGAACTGCGGCATGAAAAGAATCCGCCTCATCTTCTCTTCCTACTAAATAGTCTATTGTAACGTTGAAGTAATCAGCAAGCGTGCTCAAAAGTGCAAGATTTGGTTCTACATCCTGATTCTCGTACTTATTAATGGACTGCTGGCTTACACCGATTGCAGCCCCGAGCACTCCCTGGCTGATACCTTTTCTGCTCCGAAGGAGCTTCAGATTTTTAATCATCAAAATTCCCCTTTCTGTTTCACCTAATCTCTGGCATCATCACCGAAGATTGAAAGGTCATCATACTCATCGTAATCAGATAAGAGCATCGCTTCATCTTCGTCTGTCTGGCTGCACGGATTGAATTCAGGAATGATTTCTTCCCTGCTTACCGCCGGCGTGGCATTCTCTTCTTTTCTTCGGTTTCTCCTATTAATCTCCTCATCATAGGTAAAATCATTCTGCACCTCTGTTTTTTTACGAGGACTCTTCTTATCCTTTATCTGATAATCCGCTTTGGTCGCTGCACGTTCAAATGAATCATCTAGGCCAGATCTTTTGGTCTCATAATCCGGACGGAAGCTGTCAAAGGTAGAAATATATGCTTCTTCCTGCTTCGCTTCATGCATGTCCTCCGTTTCTTCATCCATATCCTTGAAAAGCATCCTTTCAAGCCATGATGGGAGTTTCTTTTGTACGGTATCTTCAGAAGATGTTTCTTTTAAAACATACTCCTCAAAATATCTTGGTTCGAATTGTTCGCCTTCATCATCAAAGGACTCCAGAGGTCTTTCAATGCCGGTCTGGTCTTTGTAAAAGGCTTGCTTATATGCAAGGTACCATCTTGGTTTGTGATAGTGGTGCGTGTACTCAACAGGTTCTCCTGTCTTTACATTTACCATTCGAAAACCGTACAGCGGATGGTGTCGGAAATAGTACTTGTTTTCACGAAGTGGATTTTCTCTTTCCGGGAAGATAAGAATTTCATCCTTCCCAAGGGTCTTGATTTCGCTTGGCATCAGTACGTAGCGTTGCTTATTGGATTCTGTCTCCCTCTCTTCAAAAGCCACACGCAATGGAGAGTAAACCGGAAGCTGCTTGGCTGAAGCTTTATCTCTTATTGTCATTTCGCCAGATTCTTTTGAAAAGAACTCTCTGGTCATCTGATCGCCGCCGCCAAGGCACAGTCTGAAAGAGCACCCAGAAAAGATTGTATTATACTCATACTTTCCTTCGTGCGCTGCGCTATACGTACTCATTATCTGGCCGACATCCTGGTAGCAGAAAATCATGCCAATATCACGAGAACGAAGCGTAGCTACTCTTCTTGCCAGGCCCGGGATTTTACCGATATTGTTCATCTCTTCAAATACCAGGTAAAGCGGTCGTTCAAGCTTTGCCTGTGGCCGGCTGTCTGCATAAGCAACAACTTCTTTGAAAAGAAATGATGCAAACAGTGTCAGAACCGCCTTGTATGTATCGTCCTGATCAGAACAGATTACATATATGATAGTAGGTCTGTCTGACAAGCCTTTGAAGTCGATATCGTCTTCTGACAATACCTTTGCCAGGGTGTCGTTCTGCAGGAAACCAAGCCGGATACCAAGACCGGAACGGATGGATTCTGCCTGCGGGTGATTTGCCCAGATATCATAAGGCGCTTCCAGAAGTTTCTTGTCATGGTCGTCACTTTCATCGCAGTTATTTATTGCTGCTTCTACAATTGCTCTCATGTCCTTTGAGACAATCAGCTTATATACTGCTTCAAGCGTTCTGTCGTTACCCGAAGAGTTCTTTTTTACCAGCGCGGAATAACTCTTTGCCTTTGCAACATAAAGAATTGCAAGCTTCAGGCAGTTGAGGTTTGCCGGTCCCCAGAATGCGTCTTCTGAACCTTCAGAGGTATTGTTCATAAAGAGCCTTGCCATGAGCTCGGCCATATCCTGAGGGCTGTCTGATTCTCTTACGAGCTTAAGCATGTCCCAGCCATCGGAATAGCCGAACTGGCCAGGCTGCATATTAAGAATCTTGATGTCATAACCATAATATTGTGCCGCCGCAATGGTCTCCTTATATATTTCACCTTTCGGGTCAAAGAGTACCTGTGAATATCTCTGCTGAATGAATTCATAAATGTTTGGGAGAAGAACCCCGGTTGTTTTTCTGGATCCTGGAGGACCAAACAATATGATATTTCGCGTAGCCGGTTCATATTTTGGATACTTATGCTTCCATGGTGATGTTATAAGCTCTTTTGTCTTCTTATCCACCCCAAGAATTACGCCGTCAGGCTTATCATATTCCTTCATTTCGAATACAAGGCGCTTTCGCTCGTCGTCCATGTAGTGGCTGGTGCCGTGGGTACCGTCGTTTGAGATGGTAAATCCTCTTTCATCTTCGATTTCTGCTTCTTTAAAAAGCTTCGGAATAAGGACTGCTATCCCGATGCCAACTGCGAGCAGCACGATGAAAAGTAGCGGCGCCGTTTTTATAGTAATAAAAATCATTGTAAATGGGTTGTATGTTATCTTTGTAATTCCGCCTGATAAAAGCGACTTGAAAGATGAATATACAAGAAGACCTGCGAAAAAGAAAATGGCACCGATAGCTATGCCCAGTACCTTTTCTTTTTTCAGCCATCTCTTCATTTTTTTAAGTTTGTCCAAAAGAGTCATCTCCTTTCTTGCTTAATTTTTGTTTGAATCGGTTTATGTGATATAACTTCCGCCGGCAACAATCTTATCAGATCCTTTTAAAAGTGTTCCGTCAGAGGTCTTCAGGTCGGTATATGAATCGTCCACCATGTATGTCATATATTCGATTAAGTTCAGGTAGAACTGGCTGCCAGAACCTGTGACATATGGATTATATTCAGACTTATAGAAAGAAGCCCAGGTCATGCCTTCATTAAACTGGTAGGTCGTTCCGTTTACAGTGAAGGTATATTTTGGAATTTCTCCAGTAGATATTTTAACTTCATAATTGCCATCTCCGTTTACAACTACTTTTGTTGCGGAATCAAGGACAAGTGCTGGGCGCACGCCGTATGATGTTGTGGATTTGCTGTAACTATAGCTTCCGGAATTTATAACGTGCCAAATCCGGTACGCATTACCCGTATATGGAGAGCGCAGCCACCAATAGGTTGCTGTTCCATTGAGGTTTGCGCTTCTCTTTTCGTCGGTTGCTTCGCATCCTTTGAAATATTCAAGACAAGCACCCTCTACAGGGAAGTTGCTGTGTATGCTTGTTGTCCAGCCGACTTCATAGCAGCTTAAAAGGAATGCCTTTGTCTGCAGGCCGCTGCTTCCGGATACCGCAGAACCTGCGGAACCAGTACCGTTATAGTACGGAATCTTTACGCTTTTCACCTGGGCTTGTGTCTCAGTATGAAGCGTGTTGATAAAGGTGCTGTTCAGGTATGTATGAATATCCGAATTGGCATAATCGTTGTTACTGCTGTCTACTGCTGCGGATTTAAGGATGTCTTTTGTCAGAACCCAGGCTCCATTACATGAGCTGTCGTAAACAGAAGTGTTAGGATTACCCTGCTGAATTACTATAAATTCTGTGGCAAGTCCATCAATATACATATATACGCTGCTGCCAACAGGCAGTGTGGAAATTGGAACCGCAGCCTCTTCAAGTGAAATAGTTACTACAATATTTGCGGCCTTCTCTGACACTTTTGATGAAAACGCGCCAGCTTTTCCTGTAAATGAAAGCTTTAGGCTTTCTCCCTCTTCAATAGTTCCTGCTGCGGTATACGGTCCGGAGGAAAGGTCATGTCCTTCGAGGCATAAGGCAAACTGTTTTTTGTTCAGTATCTTTGTAAAGTCGGTTTCTTTTGCCATGATGGCCCAGCCCATAATTGGTTCAGCCGCAACTTCTGATACCTCCAGGTTCATGCCTTCTGCTTTGCTGTTAGTTATTACAATGTCCGTAATGGTAAGGTCATTACCATTTCCGGAATAATGCATAGATATTGATTCAGTAATCTCAAAGTCAATGGAGGCTGCTTCAATTTCCGCAGAAATCGGTACTGCCGCTGTATCTGCATGAGCCATTCCGATACTTGTAATAAATAAAGCTGCAGTCAGTACTGCAGCAGTTATCTTTTTCATATATTATTTCCTTTCCAGGCACTACGCCTTTTGTGGTAATTTTTTCTTCGGAGAAAACGTCCTTTTCAGGGCGCTTTCTGCGAAGGGCTCATTGAGCCCTTGCGATGTGTGGTTTAAATATAAGGAGATATAAGGTTAATATTATTTGTGAGTCTAAAAATAGTATGTATCCCCAGAGAGAATATTATCTTCAGGCCTTGCCTCGTCTTCTCCCATGGAACCATAGTAAAGAGATACTTTATATGTAATATTCGTAACCTGGCTGGATTAAATCTGTTGCAATTACTGCATCATCTTGGTTGCTGTCATAGTAAACAGTCCATTTATCTGTGCTGTCAGATGCCGGATTATAAAGATACTCCTCAATTGCGGTTCTTCCTGCGTCTAAGTGGAATCTGCCCGGGTTGAAATCACTTGAAATCCATTCTGTCCATGTTGTATCTTCTTCTGCCCAATATTCATTTCCACTAACAGTGAATTTAATTAAATTTAAAGGTTTCCAGTAGTATTCATCCTTCCATCCTTCCAGTGGATAGTCTGAA
>JAFSHN010000059.1 GCA_017440275.1 Bacillota bacterium
ATGTTACTGCAAAGGGTGATGCAAACGTAACTCACGTAAGTGGTGCTACAATTTCATCCAACGCTGTTCACGCTGGTGTTTATGCAGCTCTCGAACAACAGAAAATCGTGGGAGGTGCTAAATAATGGAAAAGAAAGTTAGTAAATTAGCTATCCTGACAAAGGGTATTATTAAGGAAAACCCTGTACTGGTACTGTTATTAGGTACTTGTCCTACTTTGGCTACAACAAGCTCCGCTATCAACGGTGTAGGTATGGGTATCTCCGCTACAGCAGTATTAATCTGCTCCAACATCGTAATTTCACTGCTTGCAAAGATTATTCCTGATAAAGTAAGAATCCCTTGCTACATCGTTGTAATCGCAGGCTTCGTAACTGTAGTACAGTTCGTACTGCAGGCATTCGTTCCTTCCCTGTACGCTTCACTGGGCTTATTTATCCCTCTGATCGTAGTAAACTGTATCATCTTAGGTAGAGCCGAAATGTTCGCTTCCAAGAACAACGCTCTTGATTCCGCATTAGATGGTATCGGTATGGGTCTTGGTTTCACATTAGCTCTCGGCGTAATGGGTGCTATCAGAGAAATCTTCGGTGCAGGAACAATCTTCGGTTTTGCTCTTCCTTGGTTAAGTGCTCACCCAATCCTGGTAGTAGCACTGGCACCTGGTGGCTTCTTCGTTTACTCACTGCTTATCGCTGCAGTAAACAAGGCTACTAAGGGTAAGGGCGTTAAGGGTGACTTCGGTTGCCATGGATGCGCTATGGCTTCTATCTGCCAGCAGGAAAAGTGCATCGCAGAATTAGAGAAAGGAGTTGAAGCATAATGGAATTCGGTACTATTTTAGTAGGTATAATTTTAGTAAATAACTATGTTTTAGCTCAGTTCTTGGGTATTTGTCCGTTCCTCGGCGTTTCTAAGAAATTAGACTCTGCTGCAGGTATGGGTGTTGCGGTTATCTTCGTAATGGTTCTTGCAACTGCTGCAACTTGGCCTATTATGAGAGTTTTAGACTCCTTTGAAATCGGCTACTTACAGACAATCGCATTTATCCTGGTTATTGCTGCATTAGTACAGTTCGTAGAAATGGCTCTCAAGAAATTCATCCCTGCACTTCACAAGTCTCTGGGTGTATATCTGCCGCTCATCACTACAAACTGCGCAGTTCTCGGTGTATGTATCTCCAACATCGATGAAGGATATTCTTACATTGAAGCACTGGTTAACTCCTTTGGTGCAGGCGTAGGTTTCTTACTGGCTATGGTTATCTTCTCCGGTATGAGAAGTAAGCTGGAAGGAAACACTGCTATTCCTCAGTCTTTCCAGGGAGTTCCTATTACATTAGTTACTGCTGCGTTCTTATCCCTTGGTTTCATGGGATTCGGCGGTTTAGTTTAGGATAAGGAGGTAATAAAATGGAAGCAATTTTAACTCCGGTATTACTGATTGCGGCAATCGGTTTCGTTTTAGCCGTTATCCTGACTATCGCATCCAAAATCTTCTTCGTTCCAGTGGACGAAACAGTTGCTAACCTGAGAGCTGAACTTCCAGGTGCAAACTGCGGTGCTTGCGGATACGCAGGTTGTGACGACTATGCATCTGCTCTGGCAGCTGACCCATCCATCGGCGCTAACAAGTGTCCTGTAGGTGGTGCTGACGTAGCAGCAAAATTAGCTGAAATCTTAGGCGTTGATGCAGGCTCTGCTGACCCACAGGTTGCAGTAGTTATGTGTAACGGTAACAAAGATGCAGCTAAGACAATTATGGAATATCAGGGATTAATGACTTGTAAGGCTGCTAAGCAGCTCTACGGCGGTCTTAATGCTTGTTCCCACGGCTGTCTGGGCCTTGGCGATTGTGAAGCTGCTTGCCCTTACGGCGCTATCAAGGTTTGCAACGGCGTTGCTGTTGTAGACAGAGAAACTTGCGTTGGCTGCGGAATCTGTGCTAAGCAGTGTCCTAACAGCGTAATCAGAATCGCTCCTGCAAAGAACAAGGTAGTTGTACAGTGTAACTCCAAGGATGCAGGTGCAAAGACAAGAAAAGCATGCTCCAACGGATGTATCGCATGTAAGAAGTGCGAAAAGGTATGTAAGTTCGAAGCTATTAAGGTGGAAGATAATCATGCAATGATTGATCCTGAAAAGTGTAAGAACTGCGGACTTTGCGCTAAGGAATGTCCTACAGGTGCAATCATCAATATGAGAGCAAAGAGAAAACCGGCTGCTCCTGCTGCACCAGCTGCAGAAGCAAAAAAAGAAGAAGCTTAAGAGCTTACCTTTCTATTAATGATAAAAGCCTCCCCGAGATTCTTCGGGAGGCTTTTTGTATAAATTAAAATAACAAGGAGGTTTATTATGACTCAGGTTAAAATGGACATTGACGCTTTGGCTGGCGAACGATGGTTTCCAAAAGAATCGACTATTATCGACGATATGAAGGAACTTTGGGGAGACTGGGGTGTACACTCTGAAGTCGACGAACTGAAGGCTGTTCTTATGCGTCGTCCGGGCAAAGAAATCGAAAACTTTGACTGGCAAGCAGCTCGTTTTAAAGCTCCTATCGACGTGGAAAGATTCCGCGCACAGCATGACGCTTTGGCTCAGATTTACAGAGATCACGGCGTAGATGTACATTACATCGAAGAAACAAGAGAAGACAGACCTAACGCTCTTTTCTGCAGAGACCTGGTACTGATGACTCCGGAAGGTGCCATCGTAACAAGACCTGCCATGGAAGCCCGCCGCGGCGAAGAAAGATATGCAGCGAAGAAATTAGCAGACCTTGGTGTTCCGATTATCAGAACAATCTGCGGCGATGCAACTTTCGAAGGCGCAATGGTTATGTGGGTTGACAGACATACAGCAATCCTTGCTTGCGGCGTAAGAACGAACAAGAGCGGCTATGAAATGGTTAAGTACGAACTTGAAAGAATGGGTGTAGACGTTTATATGATGCAGGTTCCTTACGGACATGCACATATTGACGGCAACCTCAATCTTGCAAGCCACGATGTAGCTATGATTCATGCAGCGCAGGTACCTTATGATATCTGCGACATGCTGAAGAAAAAAGGTTACAAACTTCTGGAATGTCCTTCAAGAATGGAAGCAAAGGAATCTTTTGCAATTAACTTCGTAGCAATCAAACCTGGTCTCATCGTAATGCCTGCGGGTAACCCTAGAAGCCAGGAACTGCTGGAAAAGAATGGCATCGAAGTAATTCCTGTTGAATTTGACGAAATCATGAAGGGATTCGGTGCAATCCACTGCTGCACAGCATTCTTGAAGAGAGGCTAATTCTACAATAAAATGGTGTTTTCTTAAATGGAAACACCTTTTTTTGAAAAAGCAACCAATGGTTGACAAATTGACCAGCCTGATTTATGGTACAACTCTTAAAAATTGAATATTATGGAATCACCGAAAGGGGTTCTAATTCAAATATATGAGGTGAAGATATGATATTAGCAGACAAAATAATAATGCTTCGCAAGAAGTGCGGCTGGTCACAGGAAGAACTGGCAGAAAAACTTAACGTATCAAGGCAATCGGTATCCAAGTGGGAAGGCGCTCAATCTGTGCCGGATCTGGATAAAATCCTTCAAATGAGTAAGATATTTGGAGTAACAACAGATTATCTTCTGAAAGATGAAATAGAAGATAATGAAATGCTGGTCGATGAAGAGCATGAAGAAAAAGATACAAGATGGGTTACTGTGGAAGAAGCCAGAGCTTTTATTGAAGTAAAAGAAAAGACTGCAGATAAGGTGGCAGCAGGCGTATCACTTTGCATTCTATCTCCGGTGATTATGTTTATGCTTATAGCTTTGTCTGAAAGCCATAGAATTACAATGAGTGAAAATACAGCTTCGGCCATAGGAATCATATCGTTAATTATGATTGTTACCACTGCAGTGGCACTTTTCGTAACAAGTGCAATGAAAACCGGTGCTTATGAATATCTCGAAAAGGAATTTATAGAAACCGCTTACGGCGTTAATGGCATGGTACGTCAAAAAAAGGCGGATTATGCCGACACATATAATCTTTATAACGTAATAGGAGTATGTTCTTGTATTCTGGCAGCGGTACCACTTATTGGAATATCGATTTTTACTGAAGATGGTGCAATGGTATTAGCAGGTCTTTCCTTAACTTTGATTATTGTGTCTGTAGGCGTAAACTTTTTAATCAGAAGCGGCATAAGATGGGCCAGCTATCAAAAACTGCTTCAGGAGGGCGATTATGCCGTAAAAACCAAGAAGGAAAATAAAGTGGCAGAACCACTGGATATTTGTTATTGGATAGTTATCACTGCTGTTTATCTGGGCTATAGTTTTGTAACAATGAACTGGGAAAGAAGCTGGATAATATGGCCGGTAGCTGCTGTGTTCTTCGTAGCAGTGCGCACACTGTATTTGTATAAAAAAATGAAATAAAGAGGTGTTTTGAAATGGTAGATTTCAGAGGCAAAAATTTAGGCAAACTGGATGTTTCCAGAGACGAAAAACTGGAAGCCTTCGACTGCACAGACAACCCGCTGAAATTTCTCAAAGGCCGCGACCTCATAGTGGAAGCAGGCCAGGGAGGGTTCATCGGATGTCGAATGACTCCTGAAGAAGGTCAGATATTCTATGCCTATCCTGAAGAAGGCAAGACCTTCGACGGATGGTACAACTCTCTCGGCGACCGCCTTTCCAAGGAAAACCCTTGGGTAGACAAATACGGCGTAGGAAGAGAAATATTTGCGTTTTTCAAGTAATATGAAGAAAAGACGCTCGATTGCGAGCGTCTTTTTGTGTGTTTAGTGGTTTTGTAATTTTATTAATTATTAGAGGAACGAAATTTTGTCCAAAGAAAACTTACCCATGCAGCACCGATATAACTTGCATAAATCAATATAAAAATTACGGCACTATTTGCATATGGAATCAAAGACATTACAATTCCTATAAATGGTAAGTATGTAACAATCGCAAAAGGTTCAAATAAAAGGCTTCCTATTACCATTGCAACTACGCATACTGTTACATTTATACTACTTTGCTTCGGATTAGGGCTTTGTACAATAATTCTGTTTATAGCAAAAACCCAAAGAGCATAAGTGCTTACAGACATTATGATGTTGTCGTAATCGGCAGATGTTGTTCCTCCCAGAAATCCAATATTAACAATAATGGAGAGAACCGTGAGGCAACCAGCTGAAATATATAACAATATTGTGAGTTTTTTACTATTCATATAATTATACATTTAAATCAAACCTACTTCTTTGGCAAATTTGTACATTACTCCTGCCGCATCTCTCTGTGCCCGTGGTAAAGTTGCATTAGTAGCAGCTCTCATGTTGCTTACAGATGTAGACATTGCCTGAGTAATATACCCGCGAGAGTGTTGAGCACTAGAATTTGCAATCGACAATAAACTTGTGTTTTTATATGCTGTTAAATCACTTGTCGTCATTGAACTAACTTTGAAACTGGAATAATTACTTTCCACCCAATTTTCATAGCCTGTATGATTGCCGGTAGGATTGATAGCGGAAACTCCGGCTGAATGGTGAGGTTCATTAATATCGCTTATGAAGTGTAGAGCTTTTCCTAATCTGTTCATTGCTTCGGTGATATTGCCGGCCTGATAGTTTGCTACGGCACCATTGTAATGATTTCTAAAATTATCATATGCAGAAAGTGAGTAACCAAAAAGTCCATCACCGTCCTCACAATAAAAATGGTCTTTATAGAGAGAGGCTGCTCCATCAATGTCAGGTTGGAATGAACCTTTTATAATTTCCTTCTTTCTAGCGGTTGTAAAAAAAGAATCTAAAGTAGAGTTGTTGTTTTCTAAAATTGTTAAAGCTTGAGAAGCAATAAACCCATGGGTCCCAGGGTTATTTTCGTCTTTGTCACCGCTTCCCCATTGAGGAGAAGCGCCATTATCGTGTTCCAATTCTGCTTTAAATTCACCTAAACATTCTTGCAATAAAGAGTCGTTTTCTAATTGTGTGCTGTGGTAAAAATCCTCTCCCCCGACTACAGCGTAGGCTGAAGAAAAAGAACCAAGTAAAAGTACACAAATTAACACTTGAATAATGGGTTTCTTTTTCATAACTTTCTCCTTTCTTAAACTTTGGTTATTGTCAATGATGTAAAAAGACAGTAAAAAACCATCTTTCTACTAACTTATACTTTAAAAAGGAGAAAGTGTTACACAGTTTTATAAAAAATATTTGTTTTCAGCTCTTCTTTCGTACATTGCTTCCAGTTCTTCTTTGTGGTATAGATATCCGGGGTCGTCGAAGTAACGGGCCTTTTCTGGACACTTCTTGTAGCAGGCTCCGCATTTGATGCAGATTCCCTGCATCTGACGAACGTCTTCAGCCACGATTGAACCCATAGGGCAGACTTCCGCACAGATTCCACAGTCTGTGCAAGCGTCTGAAACCTTCGGTATAACTTTGCGGATGTCAATGTGATTGCCGTTGCGGTCCTGAGGCTTATAGTAGCCGCCGTAGGTTTCAGGGATTCCGTCTACTTCCATAGGCGCACAAAGCTCATCCATATCGATAATCTTGAGACGCACCTGGTTTGCAAAGTTGATTAGCTCCACACGGTCGGAAAGGTCGGGACGACTAGCTCCTAAAGTATATGAGAAAGAATGCTCGCAGGATACAGCACATCCGGCAACCGTATGAAACCCGGTTTTTTCAAGGATATCGCGAAGCTCAATCAATGAATTGTCGAAGTTTCTGTTGCCGAAGGTAACAACGGGAACCGCGAGGGCTCCGTTGCCCTTGATTGTATCGAGATATTTCAATAAAACATTAGGCACACGTCCGGCGTAAGTAGGGACACCGAAGAATACCAGGTCACCTTCGTCAACGTCGGCAAATCCTTGGCGTGCAGCCGGCAGAGTAAAATCATACTCCAAAACCTCTTCTTTAAAACCGCTTGTCAGCGCATCCATAACTTTTTTAGTTGTGCCCGTAGGGCTGAAATAGATTTTCCAAACTCTGCTGATTTTCATAATTACACCCTCAAGTGCGGAAGCTTTTGATAGATGATGTGTGCGACAACGCCGATGAGTATGCCGCTGATCATTCCTGCAAAGAGAAGCACCGCAAAATATGACATTAACCTTATATTTGACATAATCAGGCAAGCTGTAATGAGCTGGCCCAAATTATGCGCAACTCCGCCTGCCATACTGATTCCAACCATACTGAACCAGCCGGTACGGTGGAGCAGATACATAACAATGATACTCAATATACCTCCGGCTAGGGAGTACATCATTCCGAAAACGCCGCTGAACAATAAACCTGCCGTAAATATTCTGACACAGTTTATGATGAAGGCGTATTTGAACCCCAGTCTGTAAATTGCAATAATAATAATCAGGTTCGCAAGGCCCAGTTTGATGCCCGGTATCGGTACAGGCAATGGGAAAAGTGCTTCTATATAGGAAAAAATCATTGCCAGTGCTGCCAAAATTGCACTTAGTGCAAGTCGTTTTGTACGCATAGCATAGCTTTGGCGGTTTTTACCCTGTGATGACATCAGTGTCACCTCCCTCTGACGTTATTTCAACCATAACCTTATTAGGAAGGCAAACAATAGAGTCCTTCGTTTGCGAAATTTTTCCTGTGTTAACACAAACCTGGTTTTTACAGGTGGAAGATTCCATTGAAACACAGCCATCTTTTATGGTAATATAATTAGTGCAGTCTGACTGCTTAACTTCAATGGTTTGGTCTTTAAAGAGGCTGTAGACACCAAAAGGCTCACCGTCAACGGTTATGGTTACCTTATCGCCGTCGGTGTTCATAGTCAGCGTGAACCATGAAAGGGCCAGGCCTGCTGCCAGAATTATAAAGAAAAGAGCGATATCCGCTTTTTTTATCATAAAAAACTCCTACTATGAAAGGATTCACAATGAAAAAGATTATCACTGTGTTATTACTTGTCGTAACACTTATTATACCACAATTGGGCTGCAATCCCCAAGCGCAAAATAACAACCAAGGTGTGAGCAAAACCAGTTTCCACTTAGATACGGTCTGCACTATAACCATATATACTATGGAAGGAACCGGAGCGGCAGACAAAGAGGGACAGGAAAAGGAGGCCTTGCTGCTTATCACAGAGGCATTTAAACTTTGTGATGATTACGAAAAACTTCTGAGCAAAACTATTGAAGGAAGCGACATTGACAGGATTAATAGGGCCGGAGGCAGTTGGGTCAGCGTTTCTGATGAAACAGTCGCTCTTGTCAAGATGGGTAAAGAGTGGGGCGACAAAACCGAGGGACTATTTGATATAACCATTGGTAAGGCTACAGAACTCTGGAATTTCCACGATGAAGACGATGCGGGAAACAAAGTTGGTACGATACCGGATGATTCCCTGTTGTCGGAAGCGATAAAGCACGTGGATTATTCTAAAATTCAGATAAATGGTAATCGTATCAGACTTGCTGACGGCAAAATGCAGCTTGACCTTGGAGGTATTGCCAAGGGTTATATTGCCGATAAAGTGACAGCCTTTTTAGAAGAAAAGGGCGTTACCAGCGGCGTGGTAAACCTGGGAGGAAATATAGTTGTAATTGGACAGAAAGGTGAGGATCTTGATAAATACGGCGAAGCGGTGGACTTTTCCATAGGAATTGGTTCGCCTGTTTCGGACAAAGGAGACTTGTTGGGTACCTTGCCGGGCTCTGATATGACAGTGGTTACTTCCGGAACCTACGAAAGATATTTTGAGGCTGATGGAATAAAGTATCACCACGTACTTGATCCAAAGACCGGCTATCCCTTTGATACGGATTTACTTTCAGTAACTATAATAGGTAAAAAAGGGAATTCCGCTCTATGCGATGTTATGAGTACTTCTGCTCTTGCCCTTGGTGAAGAAAAGGCTATAAAAATGATAAAAGGTCACTCAGACGTTAAGGCGGTTTTGGTAAATGCTGACGGCAAAGTGACCTGTATAGGCGTAGAACTTGACTAAAGTTCCCAAAGGGCGATGAGCTCTTTAATGTGTCCATTGATTTTAGTTAAAGGTATTTGATTGTAATAAAATATGAGTGCACTGGTTTCCTGATCGGAAATATCAGCAACGGGAACCATTTGAAGGCCGATAGATTTTGCTTCTTTGCAAAGTGTATCGGCACTTTTTTTGGAACGGACGCGAATGGTCAAATTGATACCGGACTGAGTATTTTTTGAAAACACTTTTTCGTTGCCGTATTCCGAGAAACTTTGAATAACAGCCTGTAACTTTTGGGAGTAAAGGTTTCTGAGTTTGCGTATGCCGGTGTAATAATATCCCTTTTCCATAAAAAGTGCCAGAGTCAATTGTTCTGCCTTGGAACAAGTCTGAGTATATTGGCCTTTAATTTCGTTAAAAAGCTGAGCCATAGGGTAAGGCAAAACCATATACGAAATCTTGATAGCAGGGAATAAGGTTGAAGAAAAGGATCCCAGGTAAACTACGCGGCTGCTTTTGTCGAGGCTCTGAAGAGCAGGAACCGGTTTGCCGAAATAACGCAGTTCACTGTCGTAATCGTCCTCAATTATAATGCTGTTGTTTTCCTTAGCCCATTCAAGAAGCTGGTAACGACGGCCTGCAGGCATAACCGCACCTGTAGGAAACTGGTTTGATGGGCTTACGTATACTGCAGAGGAAATGTTAGTGGGCAGTTTGCTGATTTCTATACCATCGGCTTTGACCGGAATATGAGAAATGGTCATGCCGTAATCAAGGAACATACTTTGAACCGGCAGATAACCGGGCTTTTCCAAAGCAACGTGACGGACATTCATTTTATCGAGGATTCTGCAAAGATGACCTGTGATTTGTTGAGTGCCGGCACCGATTACAATCTGCTCAGGTGTTGCGGTAACGCCACGGGACGTATATATGTATTTGGATATCTCAAATCTCAGAGAATATTCTCCTTGAGGATCGCTTTCGTAGAGCAGGAGGTTGGAAAGGTCATTAAAAACCCCGGAAGCACATTTTTTCCATTTAATGAAATCGAAACATTCTGGATCACAAATAAGAGTGCTCTCATCGGGAGCATCTGTGAAATTCAAAGGTATATGAGGGACCGTATCTGCTTCTTCTTCCTTTGAAGAAATTACCTGAGAAACATAGTAGCCTGACTGGGGCTTGCTTTCGATATAGCCTTCCACCAGCAATTGGTTGTATGCAAGCTGTGCAGTAGTGATACTAATTCCGAGGTTGTGGGCAATGATTCTGAGAGAAGGAAGTTTTTCTCCTTCTGACATGGCACCACTTATAATATCATTACGGATTGAACGATATAACTGTATATATAAAGGATATTCTGAACTGTTATCAAATTCTACAATAATCGGTTTCATTTTCCATTTATCTCCTAAACTGTACTTAATAAAAAATATGAAATTGAATATTTTAAAGATTACATTTTAGTAGTATTATAATACCGTTATTAAAATTTATCAATAAGGGGATTTATATATGAACAGATCGGAAAGAACAGGAAATCTTGTTATGGCAGCTATGATGGTATGCCTTGTGATGGTAGCCACATTTCTTATAAGGATACCTAGCCCGTTTACGCACGGCTATCTGCATTTAGGCGATGCGATGGTGTTTATGTCTGTTATGGTGCTTGGCAGAAACCGAGGCAGCGTGGCAGCCGGAATAGGTTCTGCACTGGCTGATATTCTCGGAGGATATGCAGCTTATGCACCTTGGACATTTGTTATAAAAGGGATGATGGCCTTTACGATGGGCTTGTGTATGGATAAGTCTTTAAATAAAATGATAGGTATGGTTCTGGGAGGGCTTCTGATGGTGGCAGGATATATTGCTGTTGATGGAATTTTCGCCGGAAATATGATGTCAGGGATTTTGGGAGCTCCTTTCAATGTAATGCAATTTGCGGTAGGTATGGTTTTGACTGTAGTTCTTTCAGGAGCGTTATACAAAACACCGATAAAAAAATATTTTTCATATACAGAAGATAAAAAGCAAGATTAAATATCTTGCTTTTTCTTGTATTATTGGATGAATTGGCGTATTCTATATAAAAAGGATTAGTACAATTTTGAAAAAGAGAGGTACAATTTATGTATAGCAGAAATAAGATTGTAAACAACCATTTATTGGATAATCATTTGTACAGTGTGTTTTTCGCACCAAGAGGTAATGCACGTATGCTGCAGCTGGGCAGAGAAATTGCTCAGCAGTATTTAAGTCCTATGGATTTGCTTATCGGCATTGTGGGTGAAGCAGGTTCAGGAAAGAGTATGATTGTAAAGGGTATGTTCCCGGGACTTGAACTTTCAAACGATGACGAGGGAGTAAACGTAAGACCTCTTCCGCTTCTTGACGTAGACGAAGAGATGGGATTTTATGCACCACATACTTATCATGTGGATATGCGTTTTGAAATGGCATTTACCCAGCCTCATGAATTGGCTGAATGTGTTAAAAAAGCAATGAAGAAGAAACGCCGCGTAGTCGTGGAACACTTTGAACTTCTTTATCCGTTTTTAGATATGAACGCACAGCTTTTAATCGGAGTAGGCGAGCAGATTGTAATAACGCGTCCTACAATGTTCGGACCGCTTCCTCAGGACTTGGCTGTAAGCGTTCATGAATCTATCAACTATCGTAAAATGGCACATACGGCAGAAGAATTAATAGAGTATTATCTGCCGGAAGAGTGGGTTGAAAAATGTTCGCACGGAGACGTAAAAAGAGGTTTTATTCTCAAGTTTGACGAAGAGCCTACTTTTGACATAAAAGAACTGGAAAACATCGTTAAAAAAATTATCGACAAGGATTTACCTGTCAGCTACTACGATGACGAGCACGTTATGATAGGGGATAAACTTCATCATTGTACAGGACCGAGAATACACGTAAGATCGACGGGGGAAATTAAAAATTTCAGAATGCTTAAAGAAGTTTTCTACGATTCTCACGATGACAAGTATTTGGTAATAGGTCTTGTGGGTGAACGTTGGGACTACGAAACAAAAGACCTGAACAGAATTGAAATCTAAGAGGTGTACTATGAGAGAAATTAAAGCAGAGCAGATTACGAAGACTGTAAGGGACTTGTGCATTGAGGCAAACTGCCACCTACCTGCTGATATAAAAGACAGAATTGCACTGTGCAGCACCGAAGAACCTTTTCCTATTGCACAAAATATACTTGATAAGATAATAGAAAACTTTAATATTGCTGATAACGATATTGTGCCTGTATGTCAGGATACGGGGCTGGCTCTTGTTTTTCTTGAAATCGGTCAGGACGTGCATATTTCAGGAGACTTGGCGGAGGCTGTCAATGAGGGCGTACGTCAGGGATATACAGAAGGGTATTTAAGAAAGTCTTGTGTCAAGGATCCTCTGGACAGAGTGAATACCGGCGATAATACGCCGGCGATGATTTATACAGACCTTGTTCCCGGAGAAAAGGTAAAAATTACAGTGGCACCAAAGGGCTTCGGAAGCGAAAATATGAGTCAGATTAAGATGCTTAAACCTTCTGACGGACTCGAAGGTGTCAAGGACTTTATTATCAAAGTGGTTGAAGAAGCCGGACCTAATCCGTGTCCTCCGATTGTGGTGGGCGTTGGCCTTGGGGGAACTTTTGATAAAGCAGCTTATCTTGCGAAAAAAGCACTTATGCGCTCTGTTGATGAACGCCATGCCAATCCTTTCTATGCAGATCTTGAAGAGGAACTACTTGAAAAAATCAACGGTCTGGGAATCGGGCCTCAGGGTTTTGGAGGTAAGACTACAGCTCTTGCAGTAAACATAGAAACTATGGCAACTCATATTGCAGGGCTGCCTTGTGCCGTTAATATTAACTGTCATGTAACAAGACATAAGACAGTTGTTTTGTAGGAGGAAAATATGGAAAAAAGAATTGAAATGCCTCTTACAGAGGAAAAAGTGAAGGAATTACGTTGCGGAGACAGCGTATTGCTTAGCGGAGTAATATATACAGGGCGAGATGCCGCACATAAGAGACTTGTTGAACTTCTTGAAAAAGGAGAAAAACTTCCGATAGATGTAAAAGATTCTGTAATCTACTATGTGGGACCTGCTCCTGCAAAACCGGGACAGGTAATCGGCTCCGCAGGACCTACAACCAGTTACAGAATGGATGCCTATGCGCCTGCCTTGCTTGATGAAGGCTTGAAAGGAATGATTGGTAAAGGCAAGCGTTCTGCTGAAGTGGTAGAATCAATGAAGAAAAATGGGGCCGTATATTTTGGTGCCATTGGAGGAGCGGGAGCGCTTCTTGCAAAATGTATTAAAAAGGTGGAAATTGTTGCTTACGAGGATCTTGGCACAGAGGCTATAAGAAGAATCGAGGTGTGTGATTTACCACTATCGGTCATTATTGACAGCGAAGGAAACAATCTTTATGAACAGGGCCGAAAAGAATATTTGAAGACGCTGGGAGAGATTTAGAATGAAATTGCATATAGCTATAGATGAAAACAACAACATTCCTATTTATAAGCAAATTGCCGGAGCCATAATGAAAGATATTGCTTCCGGGAAATTACCTGCCGGATTTCAACTGCCTACGGTAAGGCAGTTGGCTGAAGAAATGAACATCTCAAAAGGCACAATCAAGCATGCCTATGAGAGCCTTAAACATATGGGTGCCATCGAAATGACCCAAGGCAGAGGTTGCTTTGTATTGGGTAAAGAAGCGGACACTTCCAGCAGAAAAGAGCAGGCTATGGCAGCAATTGACAATATGCTTGAAGAACTGGAAGGACTGGGATTCACTCCGAGGGAAATTGAAATATATCTCAAACTGAAACTGTCGGGTCTTGACGAAAAATATGATTTGGTCAAGGTTGCTGTCGTGGATTGCAACCCTGAAACCATCAATCTGATAGAAAAACAATTATCTAAGATTGAATACATTCAAGTTGCTTCCTTTGATTTGAGTCAAATTGTAAGTATTGCTTCCAAACTCAACGAAGAATATGACTTTGTTATTACCACTACCACCCACTTCCCTGAAGTGGAAGCTGTGATAAAACAGCCGCGAAAAGTGGCTATGCTTGCCATGAGACCTTCAAACGACACAATAATAGATATGGCAAGGGTTGAAGAAAATTGGAAGGTAGGCATTCTTTGTGCCAGCCAGAATTTTGCAAACATTGTAAGGGCAGGAACTGAAAATATGGGAGGCTGGAGCAAAAAAGCACTGGCTTGTCTTTTCGGAAAATCGGAAAAAACGGAAACTTTCCTTCAAGATAAGGACTGCGTTATACTGCCTAAAGGATTCGAGGAATTTGCAACTGCAGCTGAAAAAGAATTGATTAAAAAGTATTGTGAAGCGGGCGGCAGAACTATCCTCTATGAATATATAATCGACAGAGGCTCCTTTGCTTACGTGGAAGAAATAAGCAAGAGGGTTTTGAACAGAAAAAGAAGCGAAGCTTAAAGAAAAAGGCGATTGCACATTGACAAATGAACTAGTACAATATAAATTATAGATATAGTACATTATTACATGCATTGAAAACGGAGATGTAAAAATGAGTGACAAAAAGAAATTGGTAATCGGTGTAATCGGAGCAGACGTACACGCTGTTGGCATTCAAATTCTAGCACATGCTTTTGAGGCGGCTGGATTTGAAGTTACTAACCTTGGCGTTATGGTATCTCAGGAAGAATACATCGATGCAGCAGTAGAAACTGCAGCAGACGCTATTATGGTTTCCTCTCTGTACGGCCACGGAGAACTTGACTGCAGAGGTCTCAGAGAAAAATGTAAGGAAGCCGGACTTACAGACATTCTGCTTTACGTAGGCGGAAATATCGTTGTAGGTAAACAACCATTTGACGAAGTGGAAGTCAGATTTAAGAAGATGGGATTTGACAGAGTTTTCGGACCGGGAACACCTCCTGAAGACACAATCAAGGCTCTTAAGGAAGACTTTAATTTATAAGGTTGGTGAGATTGGATGAAACCGATTCTTTTAATCGATTTTGGCAGCACCAACACCAAAGTAACCGCTGTAGACCTTGATGAGGAAATGATTCTGGGAACGGCGGCTTCTTACACTACGGTTGAAACGGACATAAATGAAGGACTTACCAGCGCTCTGGAATTGCTAGAAGGAAGAACAGGCAAACTGGATTTCGAGGCACGCTATGCCTGCTCCAGCGCAGCCGGAGGCTTGAGAATGCTTGGCAGTGGATTGGTTCCCGAACTCACGGCAAAAGCAGCTAAAGAAGCTGCGCTTGGTGCGGGGGCTAAGGTGCTCAAAATCTATTCTTATGAGCTAACTGAAGATGATCTGGAAGAAATCAAAGAGATTTCACCGGATATATTTCTTCTGACCGGGGGAACGGACGGAGGCAACAAAGACACGATTATTGCCAACGCAGTTAAACTGGCAAGTCTGCCGTGCGACTTTCCTATTCTTGTTGCCGGCAACAGAGCAGCGGCAAGAGCTTGCGAGAAAATTCTTAAAGAATCCGGTAAAGAAGCATTTGTCTGTGAAAATGTAATGCCTCGTCTGGGTGAGCTGAACATTGTTCCTGTACAAAAAAAGATAAGAGAAATATTTCTCGAAAGAATCATCAAAGCTAAGGGACTGGACAAAGCAGGAGAACTTATAGAAGGCATAATGATGCCCACACCTGCAGCGGTGCTCAATGCTATGGAGCTCCTTTCAAAGGGTACGAATAAGGGTGAACCGGGAATTGGAGATCTAATCGGAATTGATGTAGGTGGTGCGACGACGGACATTTATTCTATGGCCGAAGGTGCCCCTGAACGTAACAATACGGTTATAAAAGGTATTCCGGAACCTTTTGCCAAGAGAACAGTTGAAGGGGACATCGGTATGCGATACAGTGCAGCCGGAATTGCTCAGGCAGCCGGGACCTCTGCAATTGAGAACCTTTCAGGTCTTGATGGTGACAGAGTATGGGAACTTCTCGACTATATTTCGTCAGAAACTTCGGCCATGCCGACAGATGATGATTTGAAGTCCCTGGACTTTGCACTTGCGTCCTTGGCTGTCAAAATTGGAACAGGCCGCCATGCAGGCATTTCTGAAAAAGTCTATACTCCCCTTGGAGAGGCTTTTATGCAGCAAGGCAAAGATCTGACCACCGTAAACAAAATAATAGTAACTGGCGGTTCATTAATCCACAATGATAAGGTAAAGGAAATCGCAAGTCAGGCGCTTTACAGCTTTGACGAAGTTGATTCCTTGAGACCTCTTGAAGCAGAAATTCTGGTAGATAAAAAATATATTTTGTCTGCTATGGGACTTCTCGGACAATATGAACCTGATATAGCACTTAGAATTATGAGAAAGGAATTAGTGTCTTATGGAACTTGCAAACAAGAAATTAAGTAATGACGAGTTTTACAAACAGCAAAAGGAAATACTGGAACAATGGCCTACAGGTGCAGCTGTAAATTTTGATGAAGCTGTAGAATTTCACAAGAATTTGCCTGACCACAAGAACTTCGGAAAGAAGCTCCTGAAGGCAAAGGCTGATGGCAAGACTCTCGTACAGCCCCGTGCCGGTGTAGCTCTCGTTCAGGACCACATCGACCTGCTAACTTATCTGCAGGATAAGGGTGAAGCGGATCTGCTTCCTACAACAATCGACAGTTACACAAGACAGAATAGATATAAAGAAGCTGAAATCGGTATTCAGGAATCTGTTCGTGAATGCAAATCAATGCTGAACGGACTTCCTGTTGTTAACCACGGCGTTGATGCCTGCCGCGATATAATCAATGAACTGAACACTCCTGTTCAGATCAGACACGGTACACCTGATGCCAGACTGCTTACTGAAATTTCATATGCCGGCGGATTCACTTCCTACGAAGGCGGCGGTATTTCATACAACATTCCTTACGCAAAGAATGTTCAGCTTGAAAAGACTATCAGAGACTGGCAGTACTGTGACAGACTGACCGGTATATACGAAGAAGCCGGTGTAAGCATTAACAGAGAACCTTATGGCCCTCTGACCGGAACACTGGTACCACCTTGTATCTCCCATTCTGTAGCAATCATCGAAAGTTTGCTGGCAGCAGAACAGGGTGTAAAAAACGTAACAGTAGGTTACGGACAGTGCGGAAACCTGGTTCAGGACGTAGCAGCAATCCGTTCCCTCGGTTCATTGACAGAAGAATATCTTAAGAGATACGGTTACTACGATGTGGAAGTTACAACAGTTCTTCATCAGTGGATGGGTGGTTTCCCTCAGGATGAAGCAAAAGCTTTCTCTGTAATTTCCTGGGGTTCCACAATTGCAGCTCTTTCCAAGGCGACAAAGGTTATCGTAAAGACTCCTCACGAAGCGCTGGGCGTTCCTACAAAAGAGGCTAACGCTCAAGGCCTCAAGTGTACTAAGCAGATTATCAATATGCTGGGCGACCAGGAACTTTCAAACACTTCTCACGTAGTTCAGGAAATGATGATTATCAGTGCGGAAACTCGCTGCATCGTAGACAAAGTATTCGAACTTGGCGAAGGCGATCTGGCAGTGGGCGTTGTGAGAGCTTTCCAGGCAGGCGTAATTGATATTCCTTTCGCACCAAGCAAGTACAATGCAGGCAAGATGCTTCCTGCAAGAGACAATGAAGGTGCAATCAGAATTCTGAATCCTGCAGGCGTTCCTCTTTCCAAGGAATTGAAGGACTTCAACAAAGAAAAAATCGAAGAAAGAGCACAGTTCGAAAAGAGACAGGCTTCTTTCCAGATGGTAATAGACGACGTATATGCAATCAGCAAGGGCAGACTGGTAGGCCGCCCATGGAAGTAGGTTAATATGATTTGCCTCACTAAGTCCTCGAGATATATTCCTGCGGAAATTGTTCGGCAAATACATTAACCTAAAACGAGTTTATAAGGAGAAAAAAATGAAAATTACAAAACTTATTTGTTCAAAGGGCAGAACAGGGTTCTTCTTTGATGACCAGAGAGCTATCAAAGGTGGTGCAAAGGCGGATGGTTCTGCATATATCGGGGCTCCTGTAACAGATGGATTTACAGCAGTAAGACAGGCAGGAGAATCCATTTCAGTAATGCTGGTTCTTGAAGACGGTCAGGTGGCATACGGGGACTGCGCAGCTGTTCAGTACAGTGGTGCAGGCGGAAGAGATCCGCTTTTCTTAGCTGCAGATTTTATTCCTGTAATTGAAAAAGAAGTTGCTCCTGTGTTTGTTGGTAAGGAAATTTCTTCTTTCCGTCAGATGTGCGAAGAACTTGAAGCTATTCAGGTAGATGGAAGCAGACTTCATACAGCTATCCGCTACGGCGTTTCTCAGGCAATCTTAGATGCTGTTGCAAAATCTCAGAAGAAGATGATGTGCGAAGTTATCGCAGACGAATATGGTCTTAAGCCTGAATATCGCCAGATTCCTATTTTCACTCAGTCCGGTGACAGCCGTTACGACAACTCCGACAAGATGATTATGAAGGGAGCTGACGTGCTTCCTCACGCACTCATCAATAACGTGGATACAAAGCTGGGTAAAAACGGAGAAATTCTCGAAGAATACGTTAAATGGCTGGCAGGAAGAATTCAGCAGTTGAGACATACTGAAGATTATAATCCGGTGCTTCATATTGACGTTTACGGGACAATGGGTATGGCCTTTGGTGTAAACAACTATGAAGCTATGGCAGACTATCTGGCACGTCTGGAAGAAGCGGCAAAACCTTTCAAACTGAGAATTGAAGGACCTATGGATGCTGAAGAAAGAGAAGCACAGATGAAGGCTTTGGCAGCACTCACAGCGCTGGTTGACGAAAGAGAAATCAACGTAGAAATCGTTGCCGATGAATGGTGCAACACTTTAGAAGATATCAAGTACTTTGCAGATAACAAGGCAGGCCATATGGTTCAGATCAAGACTCCTGACCTGGGCGGTATCAATAACATTGCAGAAGCAGTTATCTACTGCAAAGAAAAGGGTATTGGTGCATATCAGGGCGGTACTTGCAACGAAACTGACCGTTCAGCGCAGGTTTGCGTCAATGTGGCTATGGCTACACAGCCTGACCAGATTCTTGCAAAACCGGGAATGGGTGTAGACGAAGGATACATGATCGTTTACAACGAAATGCAGAGAATCCTTGCATGTATGGAAGCGAAAAATGCATAACAGCTACAATATAATAGCAGACATGGCGGTGTCATCTCTCCTTGAAGAGGTAGAGACGACACCTAAGCCGGGTCTGGTGGACATACGAAACAGCGGAGCCCATAGCGATATGGATTATCCGCTTTTTGTTCAAAGCAGCAATTCTCTCAGGGCGTATTTTGCCGAATGTGCTAAACTGGGATCGATGGGTCTTTCAATGAAGGAATTGGCACAGAACCTTCGTAAAGCAGGAATTGCTGCAGAAAAAAAGATGTTTGAGACAACTCGAGGTGTAAACACTCAAAAGGGTTTGGTTTTCTCCATGGGAATCGTATGTGCAGGGTTTTCCTCGCTGGTGGCTGAAAAATCGCAAATAGACGATTCATCTTTAAAGGAACGTTTTGCTCAGATAAGCAGTTCACTGCTGGAGAATGAAAAAACTGCTGATTCCAACGGATTGAGAGCACTAACCGCCACAGGCATCGGAGGAATACGCAAAGAGGCTCTTTCAGGCTTTGAGACTTGTTTTGAACAGGGAATTGGAACTTTGCGTAAGTCTTTTGAGAAGGGGAGAACTTCCAATGGAGCAGCTGTCGAAGCACTTCTCGCACTGATTAGTTTTTGTGAGGACAGCAACGTGGTTCACCGAGGTGGTACAGCAGCACTTCACTTTGTAAGAGAAAGAGCCAAAGAAATTCTGTCCCGGGATTACGAGGAAGAAACTTTGTTAAAGAAAACATCGCAATTTGACGATGAATGTATCGAAAGAAACATCAGTCCGGGAGGAGCGGCGGATTTGCTGGCTTTGACTCTGATGATTCATAAGATTACAACTCAGAAAGAGAGATTATTATGATTATAAATAAAGCTTATGCCGGAACTTTGGAATCCAGCGATATCTTCGTTGAAATCGAGCCGGCAGATGAAGGTGCGGGAATTGAACTGAAACTGACTTCTGCAGTTTATAAGCAGTTCGGACCTCAAATTGAAGAAGTTATTTTAGAAACCTTAAAGGCAAACGGAATCGAAGACGCGAAGGTAACTGCCAATGACAGAGGCGCTGTGGATTGTACCATCAGGGCACGAGTTGAAGTGGCTGCCCTGCGTGCAAAAGGGGAGGTGTAGTTATGAGAAGAACCATGCTTTTCTTCCCGGGAAACAGCCCCAATATGCTGCTCAATGCCGGTTATTTAGGCTCTGATAGCCTGATTCTTGACCTGGAGGACGCGGTTGCAATCACCGAAAAGGACTCTGCAAGAATTCTGGTGAGAAATGCCATTACAGGCCTTGAATACGAAAAAGAAATCATAGTGAGAATCAATCCGGTTGGAACTCCTTTCTGGGAAAAGGATCTGGAAACTATCATTCCGGTTAAGCCTCATATGATTATGCCTACAAAGGTGGGCACAGCAGAAGATGTACGAATTGTGAGTGCAAAAATTGCTGAAATCGAAGAGGCCTGTGGCATGGAAGCGGGTAGCACAAAGCTGATTCCCCTCATTGAAACAGCCCTCGGTATTGAAAATGCATATCAAATCGCGACAGCAGATTCAAGAGTTTGCGCACTTTTCCTCGGCGGTGAAGACCTTACCGCTGATTTGCGCTGCAAACGTACCAAAGAAGGTAAAGAAATATTTTATGCAAGAACACGCATTGTGATGGCGGCTCGTGCGGCCGGCATCGACGTTTACGATACTCCATGGACTGATGTGGAAGACTTTGATGGATTGGTTAAGGACGCAGAATTTGCCAAGAGCCTTGGCTTTACCGGCAAATCTTCCATTTCTCCTAGACATATTCCATATATCAACAAAGTTTTCAGCCCTACGGAAGAGGAAATTCAGTACGCTCAGGATGTAATCGACTGCATCGAAAGAGCTAAAGCCGAAGGTAAGGGTGTTGTGTCTCTGCGCGGTAAAATGATTGACGCGCCGATTGTGGCAAGGGCAGTGCAGACTCTTGAAGCGGCACGTCAGATAAAGGGAGGAAAGTAAAATGAGCAAGCTGTTAAAAGACCTTAAAGAGGCAATCAGACTTTCCGGGCTCAAAGATGGAATGACTATTTCCTTCCACCATCATCTCAGAAACGGCGACAGAACTGCAGTTATGGTTCTTGAAGCTGCCAGAGAGCTGGGAATTAAGGATTTAAATGTAAATATAAGTTCTGTTTTTGATACTCATGCGTCTTTTATTGATATGATAAAAGAAGGTGTCATAACAGGTATAGAAACCGATTATATGGGTGGTGCCGTGGGCAAGGCCATCAGCAGCGGCATTATGGAAAAACCGGTAATTTTCAGAACACACGGCGGACGTCCCGGAGACATTATTCGTGGTGCTTCTCACATTGATGTAGCTTTCGTAGCGGCGCCGACTTCCGATGCTGAAGGAAACTGCACCGGCAAGATGGGTAAATCTGCATGCGGTTCACTGGGCTATGCTTTTGCAGATGCTATGTATGCGGACAAAACTGTTGTAATTACTGACAACCTGATTGAAGGAATTCTTGATAAGCCTTCAATAAGCGGTGAATATGTGGACTATGTAGTTGCCGTTGAAAAGATTGGAGAGCCAAGTGGAATTGTTTCAGGTACTACCAAGATTACCAAGGACCCTGTAGGTCTTGTAATTGCTGACTATGCGGCAAAAGCTATAGAAGCGTCAGGCCTTCTTAAGGATGGATTCTCTTTCCAGACAGGTGCAGGCGGAGCATCCCTTGCAGCAGCTAAATATCTGAAAGATATTATGATGGAAAAGAACATCAAGGGAAGTTTCGGCCTGGGAGGAATCACTTCCTATATGGTAGATATGCTTGAGTGCGGTTGTTTCGAAAAACTTTATGATGTACAGTGCTTCGACCTTGGAGCCGTAGAGTCTATCAGAACCAATCCAAATCATATAGAAATCACAGCTGAAAAGTACGCAAGCCCTTGGCTTGAAGAAAACATGGTCAATGACCTTGATGTGGTAATTTTAGGAGCTACAGAAATCGATACCAACTTTAATGTCAATGTTCACACAGACTCCAATGGCTGCATTATGGGAGGTTCCGGAGGTCACAGCGATACTGCAGCAGGTGCAAAGATTGCGATGATAGTAGCACCTCTTTCAAGAGCAAGAATTTCCATCGTGACAGACGAAGTTCTTTGCAAATCTACACCGGGAAGCACAGTAGATGTACTTGTCACCCAGTGCGGAATTGCTGTTAACCCATTGAGACCTGAACTGTCAGAACGCTTCAAAGAAGCAGGTCTTCCTGTGGTGGACATTCACGATCTGGCAGAAAAGGCAAAGAGACTCAACGGTGTACCGCTTAAACCTCAGCGTGGCGACAAGGTTGTGGCAGAGGTTCTTTACAGAGACGGCACTCTGCTTGATAGAATTTATAACGTAATTGATTAAGAAAAAAGGAGGAGAAATGTACTACATCGAAGAAATTCGCTCTGCGAAAGCAACTGAATTACTGAAAAAATGCGGTCTTTCTCTTCCTGAGAACGTAGATTACACTGCGGGCTTGTTTGACGATAATTGGCAGCTTGTGGCGACGGCATCTCTAAAAGGTGATATGATTCAAGGAGTAGCCGTAGATCCTGACTTTCAAGGCGAGGATCTGACGGGCAAGTTGCTGACTCATATTATTTCACGTGCAAAGGATAAAGGGATGGACTCGCTCCATCTCTTCACCAAACCTGACAAAACATCTCAGTTTGAGGGTCTCGGATTTAAAGCAGTGGCCGTTGCAAACCCTTACGCAGCTCTGATGGAATGGGGCGGTGGAATCGACGCATACAAGAGGAGCCTTGAGGCGGCTAAAGTGTCTGCGGCCAAATCCGGAGCTGTCGTTATGAACTGCAACCCTTTTACCAAAGGACATAAGTTTTTGGTTGAGCAAGCCGCAAAGGCCGTTGACGTGCTTTATGTAATTGTGGTAGAAGAAGAAAAGTCTTTGTTCAGTTTCAAGGACCGTTTTTCCATGGCTTGCGCAGGTACTTCACATCTGGATAATGTGATACTTGTTCCGGGAGGCCGCTACGCGGTTTCGGCGCTTACTTTCCCGAGCTATTTCACAGGCGAAGCGGATCTGGCCAAGGCTCACAGTGCTATGGATGCGGAAATCTTTGCTCAGCAGATTGCACCTGCACTTGGCATTAGCGTACGCTTCGTAGGAACGGAGCCTTTCTCCGAAGTGACGGCGGTTTATAACGAGGTGCTGAAAGAACGTTTGCCGAAATATGGAATTGAAGTCTGTGAAATTGAGAGACTGACAGACGGAGCATTGGCTATCAGCGCATCGAGAGTGCGCCAATGCTATGAGGCCGGAGATATTGAAGGTCTGGCGGCATTGGTTCCTTCGACAACTCTTGATTATATAAAGGAGAATCTATGGAACGAGTAACTTTGAAGGAACTCCTGGAGGCGAGAGAAGCCCGGGCTGCTCACCAGTGGGAGCTGATGAATCGGTATCCGCAGTACTCGCTGATTTCTATGACATTAAATATCCCTGGACCTATTAAGGATTCGTCGAAATACCGCGATGCATTGGTCTTTGGTGTGTCGGAACTGAAGAAGCACTTGGAAGAGGTTGTCTTTGAAGAAATCCGTTGGCTGAAAACCGGCAGCGAAGCTTTTCTTGTTGTCAATGAGCAGGCATTTGATGTAAAAAAGAAGGCTGTTATGGTCGAGGAGGAGTCTCCGGTTGGCAGATTGCTGGATATAGATGTAATCGGCAAGGAAGGTCCTGTGAGCAGAACAGAGGTCGGCGGAGAGCCACGCAAGTGCCTTCTATGCGACGACGATGCAAAAGTCTGTGCAAGGTCACAGAAACATTCGCTGGAAGAACTGCTGATTAAGATTGACGAAATAATAAGAGGATAGTTTGCTATAGGAGAATAAAAACCTAAAATGTATCAGAAAAGAGATGTTTTTAGGCAAAACTAAGTAAATATTCCTAATAATTATATTTACTGGCCGATTTTTAGGCAAAGGAAAGCGAAAAACATTGAAATATGCCTAAAAATTTTTAGAAATTAAAGATTTGTTAGTCAAAAAACAATAAAAAAGCCTAAAACGACAGCTAATTGCTGAAGTTTTAGGCTTTTTGGTTTTCCTGTACCTAAATCAACCCGTATTTTACTAAAAATTTGGCCGCCATAATGATTTCAGGGAAGAGTTTTGCTATTGGTTTTGTCAGGAAGAAACTGTCCTTTCCCTTTTCCTTGATGTGAGCTGCAATGGCCATACATACTATGTTGTCATTGGCGATATTTTTGATATCTTTGATTATTTCGGTTACTTCCAGGGCAGAAAATTTTGGCTTTTTAAACTTAGCTAAAGCTTCTTCATAGCCTTCTCCGCAGTTTGACAAAACGTCTTCTAGTTTTTTAAGGAAGGATTCCAGAGTATAGATGTACAGAGGATCCATATCCATAATATGGGCGCAGGCATCAGCCATTTTCAGGTCAGTTTTGCTGAAAGTGTTTCTTGCGAAAGTGTAGTATTCTCCTTCGAAAACACCGAAAGCCTTCATGGTTTCCAGATAACCGAGGCGCATAATTCTGCGGGCATTAGCAGTATCGAAAATCATTGCGGTTCCCAGATCCCATTTGGATTCAATGAGGGTCAGGTTAGGTGCGTTCTTGATGGAATCGCGGTTTACAATGCCAAGGGCGTTGAGATGGACTGCGATGATTCTTGTTGCTCCGCGTTCTACTGCCATATTGATTGGAAGTACATCAGCAAAACCCCCGTCGATGTACTCTTTGCCGTCGATTTCGTAGGCTTTAATTGCCGGGAAAACGGTGGAACTTGCCATAATATAGTCAACGAGTTTGCCTTCGTCTATTTGGTCGATGAACAGATAGTGAGGCTTCATATTAGCCAGTTCTACGACAACAAGCCCATAGTCGATAGGCGATTTGCGGATTTTTTCTTCATCCACATATTGGGTCAAAAGTTCTTTTAAGCCGGATGCACCGGCTCCCTTGTTTTTAACCATTTCTTTAGCATAATCGATGGTCTGGCTGCCTTCAGGAAGATCAAATACCATATGTGTTTCAATTGCCTTCCACATATCTACGGCCAGTTCCAATTCCCCCTGACTGACCATAGCTCCGTTGATTGAGCCTACAGAAGCTCCGGTAACTATGTCGATATCAATCCCCAGTTCTGTCAGAGCCTGCCATGCACCTGCTTCGTAAGCACCACGGGCGCCGCCGCCTGCAAGAACGAGAGCTGTCTTTTCTTTTTTCTTGCTCATTGAATTTACCCCCTAAAAACTAGTTATCTTTAATTTAAATATAGTCAAATCCCTACCAAAATTCAAGCCTCGATGCTATAATATATATGTTGATTTGATGAATTTTAAACAAGGAGGGTTCTTATGGACAGCAGATTAAAAGAAATCTTGGATAATTCAAAATCGGTAGTTTTCTTTGGAGGTGCGGGGGTTTCAACGGAATCGAACATTCCTGATTTCCGTTCTGAAAAAGGACTTTATCATGCGCAGCAGGAGTACGGATGCTCACCGGAAGAAATTTTATCAAGAACTTTCTTCGACAATCATACAGAAACCTTCTTTGACTATTACAAAAAGAATCTCATATATTTGGACGCAGAGCCAAACAAAGCACATAAAGCACTTGCTTATCTCGAAAAGCAGGGAAAACTCAAAGCGGTGGTGACCCAGAATATCGACGGACTTCATCAAAAGGCCGGCAACACCAAAGTCTATGAACTACACGGAAGCGTGCTGCGAAATTACTGTATGGACTGTGGTAAATTCTATGATGTTGGCTACATTATGGATGAAGAAAACTGCCGGAAGGGTGTGCCTCACTGCAAAGAATGCGGCGGAATCGTTAAGCCGGACGTGGTTTTATACGAAGAGGCACTGGACGACGACTGCGTTACCGGTGCAATTGAAGCTATATCTCAGGCTGACACCCTGATAATAGGAGGAACTTCTTTAGTAGTTTATCCGGCGGCAGGTTTAATTCGCTACTTTAGTGGGAATAATTTAGTGTTGATAAATAAACAGCCTACACCGCAGGATAAGAATGCGGATTTAGTAATAAACGACTCTATCGGAAAGGTGATGGAAATTACAGAATGAATATATTGATTTCAAACGACGACGGCATTAAAGCGCAGGGTCTCATTGAACTGGCAAAGTCCCTTAGCAAGGTTGCATCGGTATATGTAGTGGCGCCGGACAATCAAAAAAGTGCTGCCAGCCATTGCATCAGCATCAGAGGAAATCTGAAAATGACAAAAGTTCAGGTGGAAGGTGCGACAGAAGCCTATAGCCTCAGCGGCACACCTGCTGACTGCGTTAAATTAGGACTTTTTGTACTGGGCAAACGTGGTATTACAATTGATGCAGTGTATTCGGGCATCAATCATGGCGGAAATCTGGGAACAGATGTTATGTACTCGGGAACTGTTTCCGCTGCGGCAGAAGGACTTTTTAAAGGAATTTCATCGGTGGCAGTTTCAGTCAACAGTCACGAAGCGGAATATTTCGAAGGTGCCTGCAAACTTGCTGTAGATGTGCTGCCAAAGGTTATAGAAAATAAGGACAAGCTGGGTGTTGTGAGCATCAATACTCCAAATACTCCGGTCAGCGAAATTAAGGGAGTGAAAGTCGCAGTTCTTGGGGAACTACAGTATCACGAGTGGTTTGATGTTCTTGAAGAGAGTGAAGATTCTGTTACATACACATACGCCAGCGTACCGGAAAAATTAGATTGTTGGACAGACGAAACGGATGCAAAACTCATAGATGAAGGGTATGCAACCATTTCCGTTGTTAAATATGACTTCAGAGACGGACTTGGAAACAAAGAAATAGAAACTTGGGAGGTTCAGTTATGAGCAAAATTATCAGATTTAAAAAGGATGACACAGTATTAGTAGTAATCGACGTACAGGAAAAGTTAATGCCTGCTATGTATAACAGAGAAACAGTAGAAGCGCAGACAGTTAAAATCTGCAAAGGTATGGATATTTTCGGAGTACCAAAGATTGTAACTACTCAGTATTGCAAAGGTCTTGGACCTACCATTGAATCGGTAAAGGAAGCTCTCGGCGAACATCAGGAGTTTGACAAATTTACATTCAGTGCATATAAGAACGAAGAATTTAAGGCAGCTCTTGAAGCTACAGGCCGCAAGAAGGTTGTAATTGTGGGTGTTGAAACTCACGTATGCGTGGAACAGACTGCCCTTGACCTCGTTGAAGCAGGATATGATGTTGCTTTGGCGGCAGATTGCGTAAGTTCAAGAACTCTCGACAGCATTCAGACTGCTTTCAGATGTCTCGAGGCTGCAGGGGTTGTAATTACTGCAGGAGAAAGTGTTCTTTTTGATATGCTCGAAAGTGCAAAGACTCCTGAATTCAAAGCAATTTCGGCTACAGTAAAATAGGTGAAATTTAATTATTTAGTAAGGTGTATATGATATTCAAAAGGGATTTTAACAATTTAACAGAGGAAGAAGTTTCGCTTTTAACAAGTTACTTCGAAGGATATGATTATAATTCTTCGGGGCATACTTTTATTGCCAACTATATTTGGAGAAATACTCATAATATAACATGGGAAGTTATCGAAGGTTATTTGTTCCTGGCAGGTTTGGGGACAACGGAGACAGAGGAAGAAACATATTTCATGTCTTTTCCGCTGACAAAAGACGGCCAATACGATCCGCCGACAATTAAAACCGCCATAGAAAAGGCACGTATTCGTTTTAAAGAAGCAGGTAAAAAGTTCGAGTTTGGACTGGTGCCTGAAAATTTGTTATGGGTTTTAGAAGAGTCTTATGGCGACGAAATTGAAATTGAACACACTCCTGATGATGACGATTACATTTATCTAAAAGAAGACCTGGTAAAACTCAGCGGTAGAAAATACCATCAAAAGAAAAATCATCTGAATTATTTCAAACGTACTTACAAGTATGAATATCAAGAAATAACCAAAGATATGGTGGAAGAAATCAGAAATTTCATCGGTGAAATAAACGAGGACAAGCATGAGGAAACTCATGAAGACTGGCAGGAAATTCTTAGACTGGAAACGGTGGCCATAGACGAACTGCTGAAATTTGTGAATAAAGGTCTTGTGGGAGGCGTAATCCGCATAGACGGTAAGATTGAGGCGGTAACAATAGGCGAATTTGAACGTTCGGACAGCAAAAAAACCGTTATTGTTCATGTGGAAAAAGCAAATCCTGAATACAGGGGTATTTATCAGGCGATTAACAACGAATTTTGTCTGCGTCTGCCGGAAGAAACTGTCTATGTCAATCGTGAGGAAGATATGGGGATGGAAAACCTCAGACAAACGAAATTGTCTTACAGACCGTTTGTGATGGGGCGCAAATATACTGCGAATTTCAAGGAATAAGACCTTGTTAATTAAAATACTTTTGCCTTGGGGGTTTAATTTTCAAAATCGTTGTGGTAAAATGTTATAAGCATAATGTTAACTATTTTTTTAATATCTTAAGGAGGATACATAAAAATGAGAGAAGCTGTTATCGTAAGTGCAGTTAGAACACCTATGGGTTCTTTCGGTGGTTCTTTAAAGGGAGTTGCTACAAGAACATTAGGTGCTATCGCTATTAAAGAAGCAATTAAGAGAGCCGGAATTCAGCCTGAAATGGTAGAAGAAGTTGTTATGGGTGCAGTTCTGCAGGGCGGACTTGGCCAGAACGTTGCAAGACAGATGACTTTAGATGCAGGTCTTCCAAA
>JAFSHN010000060.1 GCA_017440275.1 Bacillota bacterium
AACTTCTCCAATACGTGGTAATCTTAAGGATTTTTCGATATCATCCATTAAGTCCATCATGTTCATTTCAGTGATGTGTTCACTCATTGTAGCAATAACCTCCTTAATTACGCATTCGGGCGTCGATGCACCCGCTGCAACACCTATTTTATTACATTTTAACAATTGGTGCAATGGTAAATCTTCGATTTTTTCAACAAAAATTGTGTTATCGCACATTTTTTTGGAAATCTCAAAAAGTTTTTGCGTATTGGAGCTGTTTTTTCCTCCAATTATTACCATGGCATCACATTCAGCCGCAAGTTTTCTGCAATTATTCTGGCGCTGGGAAGTAGCATTGCATATAGTGTTCTTTACAGTATATTCTTTGTTCTTTTTATCGAAAACTTCCACAATGGAATCAACCAATTCTTTCTTGATAGTCGTCTGACATACTACAAACAAATGGTCTTTCTCAATCAAGTCAGCTTCGTCAGGAGAATTGATTATGATTGCTTTGTTATCGCTCCAACCATTTATTCCTTTAACCTCCGGATGGTCCTTATCTCCTATAATTACCACATTATATCCATCATTTACAGCATCTTCCACTAAAGAATGAATTTTGCTTACAAAAGGACAGGTTGCATCCACAACTGTCAATTTGTTTTCTTTAACCTTATTCCAAAATGGTTTACCTTCTCCATGAGAACGCACAATAAGAATGTCTTCTGACGTAGCGTCATCAATATTCGTCAAAATAGATACCCCTCTGGCTTCAAGGTCATCTGTTACCAATTTGTTGTGAATAAGCGGACCGCAAGTATAAATTTTCTTACCATTTTTGTTATTCTCAATTTGTTTTTCTGTTTTTTCTATAGCTTGTTTAACTCCAAAGCAAAAGCCCGAGTTTTCTGCTCTGATAATTTCAGTCATATTACTTTTCCAAACTTTCTAAATATTTTTTAAAAGAACTTTCCGATCCATTTGAAGTCGGATTGTAGTATTTTACTCCTTCTTTATACAGGTTGTCCGGCAAATACTGTTGCTTTACATAACCACCGTAAGCGTGTGGGTATTTGTACTCTTTGCCGTAACCCATCTTCTTTGCCCCTGCATAATGGCTGTCTTTCAAGTGATCGGGAACATCATCTATCTTACGCTTCCTAAGATCTGAAAGAGCACTTTCAAAGGCAGCATTTGCTGAGTTTGACTTTGGAGCAGAGGCAAGCAAAATGACTGCCTGACTCAAATTAATTGCCGCTTCCGGCATTCCTATCATAAGTGATGCCTGTACGCATGATGTTACAATAGAAATTGCAGAAGGATAAGCCATACCGATATCCTCACTGGCCATAACCATCAATCTTCTTCCAATCATCTGAATATCTGCACCGCCGTCTATTAGTCGCGCATAATAGTGAATAGCTGCATCCGGATCGCTTCCTCTTATAGACTTTTGCAAAGCACTCAGCAAATTATATCTGTCATCACCTTTATCGTAAAATCCTATTTTTCTCTGCATAGCTTCAGCAACAGTTTCTTTTGTAACAGTCTGACCTTCAGCCAAATTATCTACGATAAACCCTGCAGTATCAAGAGCTACTCTTGCATCACCGTTAGCAAGATCTGCCAAAACGAGCAAAGCATCATCATCCCACTTCACATCGACAGCACCGAGGCCTCTTTCACGATCGCACAATGCTCTCTGCAAAATATTCAAAAGATGCTCTTTAGTCAATCTTCTGAACTCGTATATGTTTCTGACCCTGCTTATAATCGCATTATTCACTGAAAAATACGGATTTTCTGTCGTACTTCCGATAAATTTGATTACACCTTCTTCCAGAGCCTTCAAAAGTGAATCTTGCTGTAGTTTACTCCATCTGTGAAATTCATCTATGTAAACGTATGTAGTTCTGTTCTCCAGACCGTAAAACCTGTCTTTAGCCCTGTCTATCAAATCTTTCAGTTCTTTCGTCCCTGTTACAGATGCATTTATTTCATAAAACTCTCCGTCCATTTCGCGGGCTATTATTCTGGCCAAAGTTGTTTTACCTGTGCCGGAAGGTCCGTAAAAAATAGCCGAATCAAAGGTTTTGTTTTTTATTGAATTGTAAAAAAGTGAACCGGTATAAAGAAAATGTTCCTGCCCTTGAAATTCTTCCAGCTTCTGTGGTCTCATCCTTGTAGAAAGTGGTATCATTATTTGCTCCTTTAAAAAGATGTTATAAAAACATCTTCAACCTCTTTTTCTTTGACTTTTTCTAATTCATCTAAGGCTTCATCCTTGGTTTTTATGATGGGACTTATAACCTTATACAAATCATCTTTAATTAATATTTTAGCTTCTATTCCCTTTTCCTGCAATTTAGCCACCATATTATTTGCGGCTTCTTTTGTGGAATACACACCAAACTGCAATGCATATCCATCTTCGATAGTTGAGGATTCATTAGTTTTATCTGTGCCTGCAGTTATAGGACTCTCATCAGCATTATACCCCAATATAGGACCTATTACAAATCTTGCTGTAAAATATCCCAAAATAACTGCCATCATCATTATACCAAGAAATACAAGAATTTTCATCTTGGAATTGCCTTTATACCCTCTTCTTCTTCTGACTCTGTGTCTCACAAATTTTTTGTTCATATTACACCTCCCGCTTATTACATTTTATTTACACCTTCTTCGATTATGACAGTACAAAAAGAGGCGGTCCGGTGGACCGCCTCTAAAATCAAATGACATCACAGATTGTAACTTCTCGTTTAAGCTGAATTATTAAATTTTTTACTCCTCTGAAACTCAATGTTTCTAAAGTCAGCATTTCTTCAAGCATATTAAGATACAATACTCCGCTTTCTGTAGTGAGTCTTTTAAGTTCCTTTACGAAGTTTACCATCTTAATAGATGAATGTTCTGTCTTCTCGCCGGGTATATATGTAATCTTTACTTCATCTAAATTTTTTGAAGTATATACGGTTTCCGTGCTCAAAATATATTCATCAGGAAAAATCAAATACTGTTTACATTCTTCAATAGCTTCCATTGTCTTTTCGAGAATCGTAAGTACCTGCAATGCACTTATATTCTCAAGAACTGTCAATGGCATATATCCCGCAGTATAATAAAATCCCTTTAATCCTTCATCATCTTTTATTATGCTGATAGGGAAAATACCTTTGCATACACCTCCAAGCAATGTTTCCAATTTTTCTTCAAATCCAAGCCTTTCTTCATCTATCATTATCATTTTCTTTTCAATCAATTGCAGCACCTCCACATACCAGACAAGGCGTATACCCTTTCAGTCCGGCATCATTTTTTTCCATTTCAAGCTTTTCGGCAGAATCATTTTGTGCTCTTTTTACATAAATACATTCTTTTGTGTGATACTTTTTTCCGTATTTAGGAAAAACAACAACTTTTTTACTGTTACCACTCAAAAAAGCATCTTCAGCTAGAGGGATACCGGATTTTCTTACCCCTACCATCGGCCTGGCAATAAGTTGTTCACCAAAAGTAATACACCCATTTATTCCTAAAGGATTAACGACTGAAAAGCCGGCCTTTGCAGCTAACAAAATATGTTCTTCTTCGTCGCCATCCATACAGGCATATTCTATATTTGTTACTTCAAAATCCGTCAGTTCTGATTCATCAGACAAAACCTTTTTTTCTATTCTTTTGCAAAGGGAAACAGATAAAAAATTTTCTTGTGGATTTCTGATTATATCAATTAAACTGTCTACTGTCGAAAAACAAATACCTTCACAAACCATTGCAATTTTGATTATAAGTATTAAAGAGCAAACTGAAATTATTAATGCCGGTAATGATATGGCAGCTTCAACTATATATCCGCCTTTTTTATTATTCATCAGTACTTATCCTCAAATTTGTATGTATGTCCATTGACCTCAATACTGTACTTAATCCCATTGCAGTAATCATTTAAGAGAAACTCGGCACAATAACTATATTTACCGTTAATCTGTATCAAATCCATAATTCGCAACAGTTTAGTTTCATTGGTCAATCCGCAGAGCAATATTGCCAGATATGTATCATATTTTTCGCCTTCCATTACATCCGGTTTTATACTTTTGTTCTTGTTATGTTTCTTTTCAGTACCATCCTCGTTAAACACATTATCAAGAGTGAGAGCCCAATTGGTATCCTTTTTGATGAGCGGAACACTTCCTCCTTCGTATAATATATTTATATCGTTCTCAGCCTCTTGATATGCCCATGTTTCGAGAATAACCGCTTGTGTCAGAACTGCCGCAGGCCCCGGAGTCAGGGTTTCAGCCAAAGCCAGCGCTCCTTGTCTTTTCTCAGGGCACGAATACAAATAGTACAGATTCAACAAGTTGCGCATAACTTTTATGCTGGTCTCCACACTTTTTTTCGCCTTTACATCACTTAATTTGCCACTGATTATATATTCTATTTCATTGCTGAAATATGTTTCAGTTAAATCTCTGTCGTCCATATAGTCCTTAAAAAACGTAAAAATATATTTATCTATAATCGGTTTCTTTATTAAGTTTTCGGCACCCAGGCCTGCCTTGATTTGTTTAACAAGTCCGCTTAAATACAATTCCTCGGATGTGCCGTAAGACGGTAAGGCTTTAATTATCCATTCTGCAGTTATAGTACGGTCAGGCTGAACTATATCTTCATTACTACTGCTTTTAACCGGCTCAATTCCCGCCGTTACAGCTTCTATCACGGCTTTCTCCATTTGTTTTGTACCGCTTAAATTGTATCCAGACGAATCCGATTCTATTTTTCCCGTTTTTATATATGCTTTTGTCTTAAAAGAATAGTCGGAATATGTCCTTATATCTTCCTCGACCGAGTAGTCATTTCCATAGAAACCTAATATTCCGTAACGTTCTTTAAGATACAAATCGTATTTTCCCAGCATATTCTTACTCCAAAGAATACCAAAACTGTTTACAGAACCTTTTACTGCCAAATCAGCTGATGCATCTATGAGTGCTATCAACATAATCAGTGTTGCAGTAAAAAGCATCAGCGCAAAAATAACAAAGGATCCTTCTTTTTTTCTAAGCAATTTAAACATCAATCATTTCCCATATATAGTTACATTCTGACATCGTCAATCCAATAAGTTCTTCTTTGTGCCATTTGACCTGGTTAATGAATTGATTATAAAACCCGATAGATATAGTTAGCATAGTAATCACAATCATAAAAGCCATGGGCATTACCATAGTGGCTTCTATATAAATACTGCCTTTTTTATTAAATTTCATAACTAAAACTTTGTTTTATTCAATGCACCGAATGTGTCATTTACAAAAGAAGTTATTTGTTCTTTAAAAATCAAGCCTAAGGTTACTGCAATTGCTACCAGAATAGCCACCTGGACCATTTCCATACCTTCTTTGTTCCTTAAAGATTTAAAAATACCGATACCTCTCATTTCATACCTCCTTTATTCTATATACATCTGCAACATTGCAGGTGCTGCCGTAATAATAATTAATGCTATTAAAAGCAATCCAAGAGGAAAACTCATTTTGCTCTCCGTTAATTTTATTTTTTCAAGAGCCCTTTGTCGTCTGTTTTCCCACAGTGTTTCTCCTTCTTGTGCAAGTCTGTCCCATATATCAATCCCTTTATCGCGGCTTTCAAGCAAAATACCTGTAACTCTTGAAAGTTCTTTTACTCTTGCCTCCTTACTGAACACATAGAGATTGAGTAAGAAGTTTTCACCGCTTTTGCAAGACTGTACATACAAATTATATAAAGTACTTGTAAAATAGTTTTGTCTGTTTTTTTCCAGTTCACCATATCCTTTAGCAATTCTTGCAAGAGCCTCTTGCAAAACCATCCCGCTGTTAAGGAGCAACAAAATTTGGTTAATAAATGTCGGAAGTTCTCGCTGTATTACATTCTTTTTCTTCTCTTCTTCACGTTTTTGCTTAGAATTCAATTTTGTTCATCCTTTCTATCAGTAACCAACTCACTGCTATCATTACCAACGCTAATGTGCTTATCATTCTTCCTTCTGCTGTTAATATAAGAGGTTTCAAATATTCCGGAGAAAAAATCTTAATGGTAAAAATCATAACAAATGGGGCAATTGCAACTATTCTGCCTTCAAATTTCTTTTGTGCCACCGCTGTTTGCAATTCTTTTTCCAGAGAAATTTTATCTCCTATTATATTTGAAGTATTAGATATTGCTTTTGTCATGTTACTGCCTGTTTCCTTGCAAATTTTGCAAGCTGCAGCAAAGTCTCTGATATCATCCAGTGATGTCCTCTTCGCAAAATCCTCCAGAACAGATATGTCACTTTCACGGCTTTCGCTCATAAGTCTGGACATATAATTAAGTTCACAGATAATGTAATCGCTGTCATCATAGGTTCCCCTCATAAACTCAAGGGAATCTTCCAATGCCTGCCCGATGCTTCTTCCGACAGTAACTAATGATGACAAGGAATACAACAAATCTTTGAACTGAAGAAGGAGTATATTTTTTCTTTTTTTAATCAAATGATTTTTGTATATATTTTGTATAGGTTGGAGTACAGGGAGAAATAACGAAGAGATAAAAAGATTATCATAAAACAACCAGCTCAATATGAGCGAAGCCGAAAAAGTTATAAGATAAAATAAAATTTTTTGACTCGAACTTAAACTAAGCGAATTATAATCAGTCAAAAATATCAATCCCCTTCCGCTTAAGTTTGTATGAATTGACTATAGAATTACCTGTGAACGTCAGCTCTTCATCTTCATTTAAAGTCATAATGGGATTGAGAATAAATCTGCCGTTTTCATATCCTACAAGCTCGATTATTTCGGTAATCCTACGCCCTCGATTGTATTTTTCAATATGTATCATAATGTCTATTCCTTCTGCAATCTGTGCTCTTACAGCATCTATGTCAAGAGGCATTGCCATTAAAAACATAGCCTCCAGCCTTCTGAGCATACCTTTAATCGAATTGCCGTGACCTGTACTCATACTTCCCGCATGCCCCGTATTCATAGCCTGAAGCATATCTAATACTTCTTCTCCTCGCACTTCGCCTACGATTATACGATCAGGCCTCATTCTTAGACTTGTTCTTATAAGCTGTGCTATAGATATTTTGCCTATGCCTGAAAGATTATCTTGCCTGCATTCCATCTGAACTAAGTTCTCAACTGAATTTAACTGTAATTCCATAGAATCCTCAATAACAATCACTCTCTCATCTTCGGGAATACAATGTCCCAAAGCATTAAGAAGAGTAGTCTTGCCAGAAGATGTTCCTCCACTGACAAAAATATTAAAGCCCGACATTACAAGTGTTCTGAGAAGTTTGTCTGCTTCCTCATTGATAGTTCCGTTTTGGACTAAATCTTCAAGTTTCATATAATTATCGGAAAACTTTCGTATGGTGAGAATCGGACCGTTTGCCGCAATATTTTTGTATACTCCGTTTACTCTGGAACCATCCTCAAGCCTTGCATCAACAATTGGATGCAATTCATTAATTTCACGATGAACTCCGGATGCAATTCTCTGCATAAGTTCTTCAAGTTCTGTTACAGAAGCGAATCCGTAAGGTAAACGTCGTATAAGTCCTTCTCGTTCTATAAAGATTTTCTCAGATCCGTTAACCATTATTTCAGTAACCTTCTTATCTTCAATCAGAGGAGTAAGTATCCCCATTGGTTTTCTGATTCTGTAAAAGGTTCTGTCTGCAATAAATTTCAATTCTTCATCACTCATCTTAATATGAAAAATATTTGAAAAAATAGTTTCTGCGATTAGTTCTCTAGCTTGTTCGTCATCTACAAATTCCAGATGTGCAATTTTTCTTCTTACCTGTTCCAACACTTCTGTTTCAAATGAATAATCCATCCGCATTTTCCATTTCCTTACTGTAATTATTTTACATCTTGATGAAATAATAAAACAGCTGCAACAATTTTGCAACTGTTTTTCTTCGACAAAAATCGACGCGCCCCTATTGGACCAAGTCTTGTACTATATCTTTAATATCTTCTGCAAAAATTCCTTCTAAAGAGATTCTGACTTTATTACCGAATTTCACGAAACTTGTCCTGTCGTATCTTATTCTGCCCTTATCCTTAATCATTGAATTATTTATAACCCCTTCATCATAGCTGCATCTCACATCATTATAATTGTTTATTATCAGTTGATTATGGCACAAATTCATCACTTGCATATTTTTCCCAGCATCAATTACAATGTATGCGATATGTTTGCTTTCACATAAATACTTTACTAATATTTGTATGTCATCAATACGTAAATCTTCTGCAGTGTTAAGAACATATAATCCAAATTCATCCTTAAAAATATAATCATCCAGCAATATTTTTCCTGAATTCTTTATTCGAAAGATTAGTTCCTTCACAGTTCTTGGTTTTTCTATATTACCTTCAAAATATATATTATAATCCTCTGAGCCGGAGCAATTGATGTAAATCACTTTTCCTTCACTTTGCAAAGAAAGAATTCTTCCTGCTGTTATTGCAATTGTCGAAACGCCTGCACCTCCTACATTGCTTCCGGCACCTACAATTTTTGTATCTTCAATCATCTGCGGCAAAAATATATGATCTGTCGCTTCAAGATATGTTTTTATTATTTTTTTCAGTATTATTCCCACAGGCAAGCTTTTGCTGATGGTTGACTCACTTTCCTTTATTTTATCGCCCAAAACGGATATTTGAAGCTCTGAAGGCGTTTTAAAATCCGAAAGCATTACATCACAATCATCTGCATCTGATGAATCTGCACATATTATTTCAATTCCGGCGGACTCTTCCGCAAGGCCTTTAGCCAACGCTTTTCCATAATGTTCATTTTTTGTACAAACAGCGACTTTAATTTTTTTCATAACTATCCTTTCCGCTGTTTCCCTTTGCCTTTTTAAATTACATTAAATGGTAATTACTGTCAATAAAAAAGAGCGGAAATATTTCCGCTCAATTTATTAATTATTAAACTTCAAGTACGTCACAAACTTTCATGTACTTTTCGTCTCTTTCCTTGATTGCTCTGTCAGCCTTACCGTCGCCGTAATCATAGATACCTGCGCCTGCCTTAACACCCAGTCTGCCCTGTTCTACTAAGGATCTAAAGAGAGGTGAACCGTCCTGGTTATTGTCAAGATCAGCAAAGAGATAATCGGAAATGTTTCTGAATGTGTCGATACCGCCCATATCTGCAATTTCGAAAGGACCAAGACAAGCATATCTCAGACCCAAACCGTATTTCATTACGTTGTCAGCATCTTCACAGCTTACTACATCATCTTCTACCAGGTGCAGAAGTTCTCTTAAAACTGTGAACTGTACTCTGTTTGCACAGAAGCCTGGAACGTCTTTCTTAACGCGGATAGGTCTCTTGCCTAAATCTTTGGATAATTCATAAACTGCCTGTGCATTGGCATCGTCAGTCTTATCTCCGTTGATTACTTCAATCAAAGGAATAATATGCGGAGGATTGAACCAGTGCATACCAACAAATCTTTCAGGACCTTTAACAGCTTCTGCAATTGCTGTGATAGAAAGGCCTGATGTATTTGTAGTCAGTAATACGTCTTCATCAACGATATTTGAAATCTTACCCCAGAAATCTCTCTTGATTTCCAGTTTTTCTACTACAGATTCAGTAACAAAGTCTGTATCCTTTGCAACTTCCAGGTCAGTTGTAAAAGAAATATTAGCAATTACTTCTGCTGACTTTTCAGGAGTTGATTTGCCTGTCTTAATTAGAGCTTCCTGATTTAACTGAAGAAGTTTCTTACCGTTTTCGATAGCCTTATCAAAAATATCGTAAACTGTTACTTCATAACCTTTACCTGCAAATGCCTGTGCAATGGACATACCCATTGTACCGGAACCTGCTACGAATACTTTTTTAATTTCTCTCATCTTATCCCTCCATACAAGAAAGAGGGTTATTATAACCCTCTGACTTTGTTTGTTTTATGTATTATATCAAATTATAATACAGATGTAAATCCGATCATGTTAGCGAAGAAGATACCGCAGTAGCTACCGATAACATAACCCCACAGACCTACTAACAGACCAGGAACTACCATCTTGTTCCATCCTAAGGATACTGCCATTGGAGCAGCTGTTGTAGGGCCACCAACTGTTGCCTGGTTTGCAATAGCAACGTCTTCCCAAGTGCACTTTAAGATCTTTGCACCTACGAATGTTACAGCCATGTTGATTAAGGAAATTAACTGGTGGAAAATCAGAGCCCAGATACCAGTCTGGATGATTGTAACGATGTTACCGGAAATACCGATAGTTGAGAACCATGCCAGGATACCGATGTTACCTAATTCCATAGGACCATTTAACTTACCCATCTTATCCTTGAAGATAGTAGCAAGAGCAACTGTCAGGATAGAGAGGATTAAGTAAGGGCTACCGAATAACTGCTTAATCAGTTCAGGTGGGTTGAAGGATAATACCCAGTTAGCAATTGTCTGGGAAACACCAACGATTGTGAAAGTCAGTGCTAAGCAGATTGCGATATCCTTCAGGCTGATTTCCTTGCCGCCCCAGAAACCTGCAGTCAGAGTCTTTCCTTCTCTCTTCAGAGCTTCTAAGTCAACAGATGCTTCCATTTCATCGATGTGAGGGTGAGGAAGCTGCTTACGCATCCATTTGCTGTTACCGATTAATCTAGTTTCTAAGATCAGTAATGCTACGGACATGTTACCTACTACAGATGTAGCTGCAAATACGTCGTTTGGAACGCCGAAGATGCTCTGCATAGCTACCATGTTTACAGTACCACCGATCTGTCCGCCAGCGTACAGTACAGTTAAGTAATCAGCATTTTCAACGCCGCCGAAGATGAAGTGCATTGCGAAAGCACCGATGATAGTACCAACTGCTGCTACGTGGAACAGAATGAATACTTTTCCGGAGTTCTTAACGATTTCCTTGATGTCTGCTTTGAAGAGCAGTAAAGGAATAGAACAGATAAGAACTACAGAACCGAGCTGTGAGAACACTGGAGATGAGTGTGGAATCAGTCCAATGTTTGCTAAGATGAAACCGCCGATGATAACCAGCATTGTGCTGGATAATGTAGCTGCCCATCTAAAGCGCTGTTCTAAAATAATTGCGATTGCAACGAGACCTAATACAACTGCCCATAGTAATATGGTTTGGTCTTCAGCAATGATAGGTGTACTCATAATCTTTACCTCCTTGTTTTATTTGGTTTTTTTTAATTAATGAGTAATTAGTACCCCCGGATATACTCCGGTTAATTTTTTATCTTTAAAGACAATCTGTCCATTAACGATAACAAATTCAAGGCCTTCTGCTACATTATTGGAATCTGTGTAGCTTGCCATATCTTTCAGATTATCGTAATCAAATATTACTAAATCTGCGTCCATACCATCAGCAATAACGCCCTTGCCCTTAAGCATATATCTTTCTGCAGGCAGTGAAGTCATCTTTCTGATGATTTCTTCTAATGACATAATTCCCTTTTCTTTGTGGAAGTATGTGATTGCGTGAATGCAAGTTCCCCAAGCTCTTGGATGACCTTTTTCCTGTAATGCCTTACAGATACCGTCAGAACCAACTACTGTGTTAGGATCCTGAATGATTCTGCAAAGGTCTTCTTCTCCCATACTGAAGTAAATACCGGAACCTGCGCCTCCGTTTTCGATTACTAAATCAAAGTATGTATCAAACGGATCTTTGCCTAATTTTTCAGCAATTTCGGATACGAACATACCTGCATATTCAGGTGTGTTAGGTAATACTGATGCGAATACACCTTCCCAACCGCCGCAGTTAATGTAGTAGTTGTCGAAAGGAGCCTTTTCATCAAGCATTTCTGCCTTAATCTGAGCTCTCATTTCAGGATCTTTCAGAATATCGCAAACTTTGCTGATACCGCCGGAGAAATATTTAGGCGGAATTAATACGTTAAAGTGTGTCATTGATGCTTCGTATGGATACTGGTCAATTGTAACTTTCTGACCGTTTGCGATAGCATCTGCAACCATCTTTAATGTTTCTTTGCTCTTACCCCAGTTTGTCTTGCCATAAGCTTTGTGGTGAGATAACTGAACTCTTACACCTGCTTCTTTACCGATTGTCAAAGCTTCCTGAACTGCCGGAATCAGTCCTGCGGATTCATTTCTTAAGTGAGAAGCATAAATACCATCATAAGGAGCCATTACCTTTGACAGTTCGATTAATTCTTCTGTATCTGCGAAATCTCCAGGAGGATAAATAAGACCTGTACTCATACCAAGAGCGCCTTCTTCCATAGCTTCTTTCAGAAGAGCCTTCATCTTATCCATTTCTTCTTCTGTCGGCTTACGGTTATCCATACCCATTACAGCAATTCTGATTGCACTGTGACCTGCAATAATAGCTGTATTACAAGCAAGATCTAAAGTCTTCAAGTATTCTTTATATGTCTTAAAATCACTCCATTTATCCATATTTTCATCAAATTCAGGACAAATAACTGAGAGTAATTCTTTGAGCTGTGGTAAAGTTTCAGGGTTTACAGGGAAAAAAGTGGAACCGCACTGTCCGCAAATTTCAGTAGTTACACCCTGTCCTATTTTACAAAGATTACCGAATTCTGTTCCGTATACACCATCACCGTGTGAATGGGAATCAATAAATCCAGGTGCTACATATTTCCCTTCTGCATCTATAACAGTGGCTGCCTCTTCACATTCAGGATTAAGTTTAAGTTTGCCGTCTACGACACCTACGTTTCCTTTAAATGCTGGGGCCCCTGTACCATCAACGATTGTAGCGTTTTTAATTAAAAGCTCCATACAATCTCGCCTCCTTCATTGTGTGCATTGTGTGAACATTTTCTTCACATATACAGTATATATCTTCTGTTTTCAAGTAACAAATACATAAAATTGATTTTCGTTATCGAAAAAACAGATAGATTCCTTCTAAACTTTGAAATTTCAAGAAGTTTCTCCATTTTTTCTCTGCGTTAATTGATTTTGAATATTGAAAAAGTGGCTCTCAGTTTTTATAATAATAATGTATAGTTGTATGTATTAAAAAACGAGGAGGGATGGCAAGTGAATATTCAATCATTGGCATATTTCATTCAGGTCGCAGATTCAAAGAGCTATTCCATTGCAGCAAAAAAAATATATGTTGCCCAATCGTCTTTAAGTACTTCCGTTAAAAAACTGGAAGATGAACTTGGAATTAAATTATTTAATTATGACGGTAAGTCTCTACACCTTACTATTGAAGGGGAACGATTTTATGAACTTGCACAGGAATTCTTAACTTCTTATGAGGTTTTTTTCGAATCTGCAAAAAAGATTACTGATGATGTATTTGGAACAATAAACATCCTCTTACCTGTATTGGTCAGCGACATCTATTTTGCTGAACCTATAGCGGAATTTCAGAAAAAATATCCTGACGTTAAAATCAACGTTACCAATCGCGGCGGTTTCCAGACCCAGAATTTGATTTCAGTAAACGAATTCGATATTGGTGTCACCATTAAGCCAATAATTCAAAATACTTTTGAATGTGTAGAAATTGCCAAGTCCCCTATGGTCCTGGCAGTCCACGAATCTCATCCTCTTGCGGAAAGAGAATCCGTAACATACGAAGACCTTATGTACGAAGATTTCCTTTCTTATGAAGAAGACTCTGTTCTTTATCAAAGTTTTTTCAGCAAAGCTAAAGATGCCGGCTACGCACCTCAAGTTATGATCAGAGCTGCCGAAACGCCACTGTTACTTTCAATTATAGAAAAAGGCGTAGGCATTTTAGTCGTTCCTGAATGTGTAGTAGATTACCGAAAGTATTCCCACATCAAGGTTATTCCTATTGTAGGCGAAGAAGAAGGATATCAACTTGTTATGGTATATAACAAAGATAAATATATGTCTACAGCCAGTCAGGCATTTATAGACTTTATAAAAGACTGGTATGACAATAAAAAGGAGAATATAAATGGCTAAAAAAATAATCACATTTTTCCTGTTGCTCGCAATAGTTTTTACACCTGTTGTTGTATGGGCTGATGCAGAGGATGTTGAGCTGGAAGAGTACCAGGTACATAACGATAATATGCATATTTCCCTGCCTTATGACGGTTGGTATATTAATACACCTCGTGATATAAACAAAGATTTCTTAGAAGTCTCCGAAAATCCCAAGCGAAAATTAGTCAAATATCTGAATGATAATGATATAGACTATAATGTTGTTTCCGAAGATTTAAAAACAGAAATTAATGTTATCCTGGTAAACAGCAGTCAGTCAAAGACCATGTTTGACTTTAACCTCATAGATGACGAAGTCCTTCTTGACCGTGCCAAGGGTCTTGTTGAATTAGGTACACAGGAAGAAAAAGATATTAAAACAACTTATAACACATATAGACTTGAAGAATTCAACAAATGTACTTTTATGGTTTTTGAAGGTACTGTAGAATCCGAGCAGGACAACGTAAAATTCTATCAGTATACTACAATGATTAATGGATACGGTATATCAGTTACACTGAGATCCTCAGAAGGTGCAGATTATGATTCCGATAAATTGCTGCTTGAAAGAATAGTTCACACACTGGACATTAAAGAAGTAAAGGTTGTAGACCTGAAAACAAATATGCATAAACAGATGGCAATTCCTATTCTTGTAGTTGTAGCCTTTGTAGGATTTGTAGTCTTTTTATTCGTAAGACAGATTAGAAAGAATAAACGCGAAGAAGCCGCAAACAAGAATAAAGAATAACTCTAAATAATACGAGCCTCAGCAAAAGCTGAGGCTCTTTTATGTCATTCTATATCATCTCTCTCAATTTCTTTAAGGCTTTACTCAACGAGCCCATTTCATCTATGAGTCCCATTTCTACGGCTTCCGGTCCAAAAAGCAAGGTCCCAACATCATTGGCCATATTTGAAGTACAGTTCATCTTTTTTTCAATATCTGCCTTAGTTGCTTTGGAATGTTCCACAATGAAGTCCACTACCCTCTCCTGTGTCCTTTTCATATACTCAAAGGTCGGTTCTGCAGTTATTAAAGTTCCGCTGGTTCGTATAGGATGCATTGTCATAGTTGCAGATTTGGCAACAAAGGAATAATCTGCAGAAACTGCAAGAGGAATTCCTATACTATGGCCGCCTCCAATGACTAGAGATACTGTCGGCTTTGAAATGCCCGCAATCAATTCAGCCAAAGCAAGCCCTGCCTCAACATCTCCTCCTACCGTATTTAAAATCAAGAGCAATCCTTTTATATCTGGATTTTCTTCTACCGCTACCAATTCAGGTATCAAATGTTCGTATTTAGTAGTTTTATTATCCTGTGGCAGAATCATATGCCCTTCCACACTGCCTATTATATTGATATACTGGATGTCACTTTTAAAATTATTACCGCTTGCAATAAGCCCCAGTTCCTTTATGATGTCAGTTGTCGAAGAATCATCTTTTTCACCGGTGTTCTTGTCCTTTTCTCTCTCCTCGTTCATATAAAAATCCTTTCACAATAAAATATAATATCCATATTATTAGCAAAGGAGAGATTCTTTATGCTTTTGAGCGAAATCGGCGATAAGGAAATTGTGGATTTATCAACGGGAAGTATGCACGGAAAACTATGGGATGCAGAAATGATTTTCGACGAGCAGACCGGTATCATCAAATCCTTGCTCGTACCGGATTTTCAAGGAGCGTCAAGTCGTTACAAAAGTGAGCTTTCTCTGCCCTGGAGTTCAATTCTTATCATTGGAGAAGATCTGATAATATTCAGGTCAAATTAAAAGAACCGACTGTTTATGTCGGTTCTTGATTTTAAAAAACTTTAATCAATAGTGCTTCGCCCTCTCCAACTGTAACTTCAGCAGTTTGACCTTTTATTACTTCGTTGCTTATACCGTATTGATAATCACATTTGATTTCAGCATTCTCAAGCGGATATTTGGCATTTTTAATGGTTATATCACGTGTTGTGCCTGTAATATTCAAAAGTGAAAAAAATTGAAAATTGTCTTCAATATATGCAGGTTCTCTGCTTATGATTTCCATCAAAGAATAATCGTCTGCAATTGCAGCCTTTTTACCCATTGAATCCAACATTACCAAAATAGAAACATTGCCGAGAGAATGATCAAAGCGGCCGCCTACCGCACCTATCAGCAGGAACTCTTCAAAACCGCGTTTTACGGCTTCTTTTACTGCAAAAACAGTATCTGTATCATCCTTCTCGCATGGTAATTCAATAGTTTCAATATCAGTTTCCGGCTTCGTATGCGAATCAAAATCCCCCACTATCAGATGAGGCTTTATATCAAGAGATTTTTCATGGGCTAGACCTCCGTCACAAAAGACATTAAAGTCATCTTTTCTCAAAAGTCCTTTAATTCGATTGTATTCTTTTATTTCGGCACCGCCGATGATGACACATCTTCTCATTGATTATTTTCCCTGCTTTAATTCATCGAGGTCATAAGGTGTTTCCTGATATACATAGTAGTTAAGCCAGTTTGAAAACAGCATGCTGGCATGACCTCTCCATCTGAAGAGAATATCCTCTTTTGGATCATCATTTTTGAAATAATTCTTTGGAACAGCAATGTCAAGGCCTTTATTAATATCTCTAAAATATTCGTTTGCCAAAGTTTCTTTATCATATTCCTGATGACCCAGGATAAAGATTTGTCTTCCGTTTTCTATGGACACGATATGTGGTCCCACTTCTTCGGATTCAGCGAGAATTCTCAGTTCAGGATGCTTTTCTATGTCCTCTTTTAGAACTTCTGTATGTCTTGAATGAGGTGCATAAAAGATTTCATCAAACCCTCTGACAAGAGGATTATGCGGTCTTGTAACCTTATGTTCAAACACACCGAAAACTTTGCCGTCTACAGCTTTTTTGTTGATTCCATAGTGATAATATAAGCTCGCCTGTGCACCCCAGCAAATAAACATACTGCTGTAAACATGAGTCTTTGCAAACTCGAAAATTTCACAAAGTTCATCCCAATAGTCCACTTCTTCAAAAGGCATCAGTTCAACAGGAGCTCCTGTAAGAATCATCCCGTCGAAATACTCATCTTTGATCTCCTCCAGAGTCTTATAGAAAGAAATCATATGCTCCTGTGAAATATGCGTGGACTCGTGAGAATCCATAGTTACAAGAGTCAGCTCAACTTGCAGCGGGCTGTTTGCAAGCACTCTGGCAAGCTGAGTTTCTGTTGCAATTTTTGTAGGCATTAAGTTTACTATTACAATTTTCAGAGGACGAATATCCTGAGTTGTCGCTCTTCCTCTATTCATTGTAAATATATTTTCCTTTTGAAGAGCTTCCGCTGCCGGAAGCTCATTAGGTATAATTAAAGGCATATTCTATCTCCTTAAACTAGATTTGTTCTAAAGCCTGTTCGAAGTCAGCAATAATATCATCAATAGATTCAAGACCCACAGATACCCTGATTAATGATGGGTTGAGTCCAGCTGCGAGCTGTGCTTCTTCAGAAAGCTGTCTGTGAGTTGTACTTGCAGGATGAAGTACAGAAGTTCTGATATCTCCAACGTGTACTACAATGCTGGCAAGTTTGAGGTTTTCCAGCAGCTTTTCACCGGCTGCCTTTCCTCCCTTAACACCGAATGAGAGAACACCACCTGCACCGTTTGGCAGATATTTCTGAGCCAGTTCATAATACTGGTCCCCTTCCATTCCCGGATAAGTAATAAAGTCCACTTTTGGATGATTCTTTAAATACTTAGCAAGTGCAAGAGCATTTTGACTGTGTCTTTCCATTCTCAAATGTAAAGTCTGAAGTCCCTGATGAGTCAAATATGCATTCATAGGAGCCATAGTGCAGCCCATGTCTCTTACTAATACAGCTTTTAATCTTGTACAGAAAGCTGCAGGACCAAACTTTTCGTGGAATGTTAAACCGTGATAACTTTCATCAGGCTGTGATAAACCCGGGAACTTGTCACTGGCTGACCAGTCAAAGTTACCGCCTTCAATAACACATCCGCCTACAGCACTGGCATGTCCATCTGAATATTTGGTTGTAGAATGTGTTACTATATTTGCTCCAAATTCAATAGGTCTGCAAAGAGCCGGAGAAGCTAAAGTGTTATCTACAATTAAAGGAACACCGATTTCTTTAGCCACTTCTGCAAATTTTTCAATATCCAGAACTGTTAATGCAGGATTTGCAATGGTTTCTCCAAATATAGCCTTTGTATTAGGCTTGGCATATTTAAGAATCTCTTCTTTTGGCAGATTCTGATCAATTAAAGTAGCTTCTATTCCCAATCTTGCAAGAGTTACTGTAAATAGGTTATGAGTTCCTCCGTAAATATTGGATGCAGAAATAATATGATCACCTGCCTGACAAATATTCAAGATTGTAATCATAGTTGCTGCCTGTCCTGCTGATGTAGCCATACCGGCAGTACCGCCTTCAAGAAGAGCCATCTTCTGTTCAAGGGCGTCAACTGTAGGGCTTCCTAATCTTGTGTACATGTGATTAGGGCTTTCCAAATCAAATAATTCTGCAACATCCTGTGCATTGTAATATCTGTAAGTAGTGTTCTGTACAATCGGAAGCACCTGCGGCTGACCGCTTTCTGCCTTATATGCACCGTGTACACATCTAGTTTCGAATCCGTGGTTATTTGCCATTGTGATCCTCCTTATATGAAAAAGTATTTTTATACAACTAATTTAACTTTTATAATACAACATTTTAAAAATCTTTTCAAGACAAAGAAAGGGCTGTCCATAGTCAGACAGCCCAAACATTTTATAACGGTAATGTGTATTTTGTTTCGTAATTATGAACTCTTTCAGTGAAATGATCAGTATCGTACTTTTTAACGCTCTTGATATAGTGATGCATATCAAATTCGTCTCTTTGGGTTTCAATTGTGCAAACCGCCAGATTAGAGCAGTGGTCTGCAACTCTTTCTAAGTTTGTACCAAGATCAGTTAACACAAATCCCAATTCAATTGTGCACTTACCGGACTGAAGACGTTTAACATGTCTTGTCTTAACTTCGCTGTGAATAACGTCGATAACTTCTTCAAGAGGTTCTACATTCATTGCAGTTTCAATATCTGAATTTATAAATGATTCAACTGCCAAATCAACAACTTCATTTACAGCATCTGTATAAACCTTAAGTTCTGCTAAAGCATCACCTGAGAAAGCAAGACCCTTTGTGTGAAGTTCCTGTGCTGTTTCTGCAATATTCTTTGCGTGGTCGGAAATTCTTTCTAAGTCGCCGATGTTGTGCAGAATCATTGACAGTTCCTTACTGTCAGCATTGCCGAGGTCAAGTCTTGATAACTTAACGATGTAAGCGCCGATAGCATCTTCATATCTGTCAATCTTGGATTCTAACAGTTTTACATAATCAAACTTATCATCTTCCCATGTATTCAGTAATTTAACAGCTTCCACAATACTTGTTCTTGAAAGTTCTGCCATCTTATGAGCTGCAGTTCTAGCCTGTGCAACAGCAACCGCAGGAGTTTCCATAAATCTTTCGTCCAGAATAGTAAGTGTTCCATCCTTCGGTTTTTTTTCAGGTTCAACAGAATCCTTTACAATAATTGTAGCCAGTTTTTCAAGCTGCTTGTAGAATGGTAACAGCACTAATGTTACCGAAATGTTAAATATACTGTGTACCAAAGCGATATTTTCAGGACCTGCAGCTTCATGCATAAAGCTGAAACCTATAATTGCATCAAATCCATAGAATGCTATTAAGAAGAGAACTGTACCAATTAAATTAAAGGACAAGTGAACAGCCGCTACTCTCTTAGCATTTTTGTTAGCACCTATGGAAGATAATACTGCAGTTACACAAGTACCGATATTCTGACCCATGATGATAGGAATTACAGATGCATATGTTAATGAACCTGTCAAGCATAATGCCTGCAAAATACCTACGGATGCGGATGAACTCTGAATTGCTGCAGTAACGATAGCACCCGCTGCAACACCTAAAACAGGGTTTTCAAACATTGTAAGAATGCTTACAAATTCAGGTACGTCCTTGAGAGGCTCAACAGCACTGCTCATGATGTCCATGCCGTACATCAGTGTAGCAAAACCCACCAGCACATAACCGATATTTGCTTTCTTCTCGCTCTTGAGGAACATAATGAATACTATACCGATTGCGGCTAATACCGGTGAGAATGACATTGGCTTTAAAAGCTGAACAAACACATTGCTGCCTTCAAGACCTGTCAAACTGAGGAGCCATGCAGTAGCAGTTGTACCGATGTTAGCACCCATGATTACAGGAATTACCTGTCCAAGTTTCATAATACCGGAGTTTACGAAACCTACCATCATTACTGTTGTTGCAGAGGAACTCTGGATTACTGCAGTTACAACAGCACCCAGCAATACACCTCTAAAAATATTAGAAGTTAAACTTTCTAAAATTGATTCTAATTTGCTTCCTGAAGCTCTTGTCAGCCCGTCACCCATTGTTTCCATACCGAAGAGGAACAGACAAAGACCACCGACGAGCTGCAGAACACCAAAAATGTCCATAAATTTTTTTCTCCTTTGTTTAACACATTTTATTTCATAACTTAACATCTTGATTATATTGTAAGATGTCGGAAAATAAAAGTTAAATGTATGTTAAATCCGTTAAAACTTCATTCCACTCCCGCTCGCCTCGCAAATGTTTTCTAACACTCATTCGCAGAGTGTGGGAAAAAAACTTTGTCTTCGTCGCTGTTTGGCTTAATTGCTGTGCAATCCTTACGGATTTGCCTTTCGCTTCAAGTTCTCAAAATTCACTTCGTGATTTTCGAACTTTCAACTCACGGCAAGCCTGGCGGCTTCTGCACAGCAATTATTTGGTGGCGACATACGCAAAGTTCTTTTGTCACCAAACTCTTTGCTCATTTCGTATTGAAAACGTTGTTGCTCGGCTCAAAGGGATTGTCATGAAGTTTTAACTGTATATCTTATTACAAAAAAGACCTTCTCTGCTGAAAAGGTCTTTTGACGTTTTTTATAGTATTGTAAATGTGCAGTTGCCCATTACATCTACGGTTTTAACACAGATTTTCTGCTGTGTGCCGTTTGAAATGAGTTTTTCACACTTTGTTTCAAGGCCGCCCTTAGATTTTGAGAAAATCATATCAGGACGATATACCATGCCATCATAGTTAAAGTCAACGCTCCAGTACTCAATAAGGTTAACCGGGTCTATCGAGAGGATTTTCTCCATCGCCTCTTTGCCCTTTTCGTCCATAGTTATAGGAAGATTATCGAGCTGATAATCAACAAGTTCTATGGTTAACACTTCTTTATCTGAACCGGTGATTTCCTCTGACTTAACATTAAAAGTCACTTTTGCAGGCGAAGTATTATGTTCAGATTCTTCTTCCAGAACCTTGATTGCTGCTTTTTGCGGATAAAGACGCTTCAAAGTGCTGGAAACTGCAAGAGAACTGCCGTCACAGCAGATCCACTTTCTGCCCATTCTTTCAGCTACTGCTCCAAGGGTGCCGGAGCCGCAGAAGAAGTCAGCGCACAAATCGCCTTCACAAGTTGCACTTTCAATGATTCTTTCAAGGAGAGCTTCAGGCTTTTGTGTTGCATATCCGGTTCTCTCGGAAGAAGTTCTTCCTACCATATCAACCTGCCAAACGTCTTTCATGGTAACCATGGTGTACCATCCCAAATCATCCTTGTACTCTTTGACACCTTTAAATCTATAAGGCTTAAATCCTCTGTTGTAAGACTTTTCTTTAGGCGGTGCAAAATAATATTTTTTACTCTTGCTGTAAACAAGGATTGTATCATGCTTACGGGCAAAGTGACGCTTACCGGAACCTCCGGACTTGTACTGCCATACGATTTCATTGACAAAATTTTCTTCACCGAATATTTCATCAAGGAACACCTTAACATAATGAACCACATGCCAATCGAGATGAATCCAAATTGTTCCGTCTTCGGCAAGTAAATCCTTCATTAACATGAGTCGCTGGCAAAGCATAGTCAAATATCCGGCCATATCTTTCTGCCAGACATCATCGTAGGCAAAATACTTTACAGGCGGTAGTTTTTCGCCTTTTACGGGCGATAAATGTATAACTGCATCATAAACGGCTTTACTGAAAAAAGGAGGGTCAATATAAATTAACTTTAATTTCCCCTCCATGTTCCCTTCAGTCAAAAGGGATTTCATGAATCCGCCGTTGTCACCGAGGGCAAGCACATTGGACCACTTACCTTCTTCGCAGTTTATTTCTTCGGAAATCTTAAAGCCTGCGGCTTTTGTTTCAAGATACTTCTTCTTACTGTCTTCTAAGATTCCCGGAAATTTACTGATGAGATTCATATTATCACCTTTGATTCTATATTATTTTGTAACGTTATACTGCTGAGTTTCGTCCCACTTTTCGTCAATAGCCTTCATTTCAAGATTTCTCTTAACCTTCATTGTAGTTGTCATAATCATTGGTTCTTCGCTTAAAATGAAGTGATTTACATACTTGTAAGTTGGGAGTGTGTCATTGATTGCATTAAGATCTTTTTTAACAAGATCCACAAATGCATCTTTGTCAAGGTCCTGTGCATCCAGATAAGTCTTGTCATAAACGATTTTTACCCAGAGAACCAATTCATTATGCTTTTCTCTTGTGAAAATCATATTTTCTGAAACATACGGCAAATCACCGATAAGTGTTTCCAGTTCTTCAGGGAAAATATTCTTTCCGTTCTTCATTACGATAACGTTTTTCTTACGTCCGCAAATCCAAAGTCTTCCCTTTTCATCAATACGGCCCAGGTCTCCTGTGTAGAACCAACCGTTCTTTATTACTTCGTCTGTAGCTTCAGGCTGCTGGTAGTAACCGTGCATTACGTTAGGTCCCCAGACAACGATTTCACCGATGCCATTTTCATCAGGACTGTCTATAACAATCTTAACACTTCTCATAGGTAAACCTACAGAACCTGCACAAAGGTCCCAAGGTCTTTCTGCCGCTAATACAGGAGAAGTTTCTGTGAGACCGTAACCCTGAACTGTAGTAATACCGAAGTTATTCAAACCTCTGCCAACTTCTTCATTAAGAGAAGCCGCTCCGCAGATGATGAGTTTCAGTTTGCCGCCCAGCTTATCTATGATTTCAGCAAAAATCTTTCTTCTTGCTTTGATTCCAACCTTTTCTAAAGCGGCTGCAATTTTCAGTCCCTTCTTTACAGTGCCCATTTTACCCTGCTTTTCAACCTGTTTCATAATCTTGTTGTACAGGCTTTCAACAATTAATGGAACACCTACGAATACAGTTACACCGTATTCCTGCAGGTTCTTTTGAACGTACTTAAGGCCGTCACAGAATACGGCACAAGCACCTGCTGCCATAAATACAAGTACACCTACCAGACCGAATGCGTGGTGGAAAGGCAGGAATGCCATATTAACATCATCCGGATGGAAGAAAAGCATACTGTGATGCATGTCCACAACATTGGAAGTAATATTGTCGTGTGTCAGCATTACAACCTTTGATGTGCTTGTAGTACCGGAAGTAAAGATAAATACAGCCAAGTCACTTCTGTTAACAGGTCTTTCAAGATAACTTCTGTCGCCGCTCTTCATCTTTAATTCGCCGGCTAATCTCATAGCATCCAAATCATTATCTTCCCCTGTAATTCTGAAGTATTTGATATCATCAGCACATTGAGCCTTAATCTGCTCTACAGTTGCAGCGTGTTTTTCATCGTAGAAGAACACTTTGATGTCACTTCTCTGAACGCACTGAACCAGTTCCTCAACTGTAAGCCCCTTATCAAAAGGTACTGCTACATTACCGCCGCAAACGATTGAAAGGAAGCAGTTATACCATGGATAAGAGTTTTCACCGATGATACCCATTCTGTTTCCGTCGAGGCCTAAAGCAGTCAGCTCAGTTCCCAGAGTTTCCACATCCTTAATCATATTGATAAATGTGATAGTCTTTATTTCACCCTTTTCTTTAACCTTAAAAGCTGCATTTGTAGGGAATTTTTCCTTTGCTTCGTATATCAATGCTCTGATTGTATCTCCGCTGCTGATATATGGCTTTACTTTACTCATATTGTTTCTCCTTATGTCTAAAAGGTTTAAAATGTCAATTGTCAGTTCTTAACTTATATATTATAAACTATTTTTTCCTTTTTTTGTGATATTTCTGTGAAATGAGCACTGGAATCAAGTCTTCCCTGCCCGCTTTTTTCAATGCTTTTTCCACAGTTTGTCTGTTTTCGGATTTGTGGAAGTGAATCAATGCTCTTTGCATCTGCTTTTCTTCCATAGATTTGGCCACATAAACCTTTTCCATTGATAATGGGTTAAGTCCCGTATAATACATGCATGTCGCCAAAGTTCCGGGAGTCGGATAAAAATCTTGTACTTGATCCGGAACGAAGCCGTATTCCTTCAGGAAAAGCGCCAACTCAATAGCATCATCAAGAGTACTTCCCGGATGACTTGAAATCAGATACGGTATTAAATACTGCTTAAGTCCCAGTCTTTCATTGGTCTTTTTGTATTTTTTAGTAAATCTGATAAAGTCTTCTTTCGGCGGCTTGTGCATGTGGGACAGCACATTAGGTGAAATGTGCTCCGGTGCCACCTTTAAAGTACCGCTTACATGATACTTGCAAAGTTCTTCAATAAACTTATCACATTTAGGATCAGCCAGCAGATAATCATATCTGATACCTGATCTGATAAAAACCTTCTTAACCTTATCCAGGCTTCTCACTTTGCGGAGCAGTTCCAGATATTCGCTGTGGTCTGCCTTAATTGAAGGACAAACATTTGGATAGAGGCAATCTCTATGGGTGCAAACACCTGATTTTAACTGTTTCTGACAAGCAGGTCCTCTGAAGTTTGCTGTAGGACCGCCCACATCGTGAATATATCCCTTAAAGTCTTTTCGCTTAGTCAATTCTTTTGCTTCTTCAATTATCGATTCTTGACTTCTGCCTCTCACCTGTCTTCCCTGATGATATGTCAAAGCACAGAAACTGCATCCTCCGAAGCATCCTCTAGAACTTACAAGACTGAATTTAACTTCCTCAAATCCAGGGATGCCTCCCTGTGCAGCATAAGAAGGATGTTCTTCCTTTTCAAAAGGCAAAGCATACACTTCATCAAGTTCAAACTGCTCAAGCGGCGGCTGCGGTGGATTCTGAAGCACCCACAATGTGTCAGTATACTGTTCTGCCAGTCCCTTTGCGGAAACGGCATCATTATTATTGTACTGAACAGCAAAACTTTCCGCATATTGTTTCTTATCTTCTTTAATTTGCTCAAAAGAAGGAAGTTTTATCCACTCATCTCCTTCGGGCATGGTTTTGGATTTACAGCATGTCCCCTTAATCCAAGTGATATCCTTTATATCAAGCCCCGAATCAAGGGCATCGGCTACTTCGACAATGGAGCGTTCGCCCATTCCGTAAAGCAGCAGGTCTGCCTTTGAATCTAAAAGCACAGAACGTCTTACACTGTCACTCCAGTAATCATAGTGACCAAGTCGTCTCAGGCTGGCTTCAATACCGCCGATGATAACCGGAACTCCCTTGTATGCTTCCCTCGCCCTGTTGGCATATACAATTAAGGCTCTGTCAGGTCTTCCTCCTGCTTCACCTCCGGGTGCGTACTCATCTTTCTTTCTTCTGTGCTTAAACACAGAAAAATTATTAACCATAGAGTCAACAACGCCGCTGTTCACGAGAAATCCCAGCCTTGGTTTGCCAAAGCGTCTGAAGTCATCTGCCGACTTATAATCCGGACGCGGCAAAATAGCCACCTTATAGCCATGACTTTCAAGAACCCTTGCGATTATGGCAGTTCCAAAGGAATGGTGGTCCACATAGGCATCTCCTGTCACAAGTACAAAATCAACCTGTTCCCACCCTCTCATATTCATTTCTTCTCTTGTAATTGGTAAAAACATAATTATATCCTTAAAAAAAGGGTGTAGAAACTACACCCCCTGAAATTCAATACACATTAATTATAATACAAATACAACAAAAGGGAAAGAAGTTTTTCTTTCCCTTCGTTAATTATCCTACAAAGATTTGTACCCAATACGGTGTCCCGTTGGCACTGACTGCATAACCAACACCCAGTTTGCTGTAGCTGCTGTTCAAAATATTGGCCCTATGACCTGTTGAATTCATCCAGCCATTCATTACGGTCTGAGCAGTTTTCTGTCCTTTAGCGATGTTTTCGCCTGCCGTCCTGTATTTGATCCCATGACTTTTTAGCATATCAAAGGCTGAACCGTATGTAGGAGAATTATGAGAAAAATACCCCTTCTTAGCCATATCTTCAGCTTTTAACTGTGCAACCTTGTTAAGTTGGCTGTCACCTTTCAGACTTGAAAGTCCCTTGGCTGCCCTTTCTTTATTGACCAGACTCAAAACTTGTGCTGTTTTGCTTTGATCTTGCACCACATTGTCTTCATTTGGATTTTGTGGCTTCGAACCAACATCTTCCTGGCTTCCTCCGTTAAAAATGTAATCCATCAAAATTGTGCACAGATTTGATAAATCAATCTTGCCGCTGAATCTTACGTCAGTTGCTGCAAAGCTGGGCGCCGCCTGGCTCATTACAAGTGCCAAGACCATAACCATTGTCAAAATTTTCTTTTTCATTTCTGTCTCCTTTCTTTTTGACTACATAAACCACTATACAGAAAGGATCCGGAAATGTGAACCCATCAGATTTTTCCAAAACCACCGGAGTTGCCAGGAACATCATCCGCAGATTTGTTCTTTTTTTAATTGCTGCGTGAATTTTTTCAAATTTTTTCGCAAAACGTGGCTTTGGGGTAAATCTGCGAAAGAAAAAAATAAAACTTTCGCAAAATACAAATTAAAATGCATTCTGCGAAAGTTTTTGAGTTTTTTCACGCACAGGGCATTTTTTAAAGATTTTGCGGACCACAGCAGCCTCGGCAAACTGTTCTACAGCAGTTCTTTACTCAACCACTCTACAATACGCGCTGTCATACCCCAAATCACATGACCATCATAGTGATACACCGGTATAACATTTTTGCCTACACGCCAATTGTATGAGCGCGGAACGCCCACTTCCTCAAAAGGAAAGTCTTCTGTCTTGGAAACTACATCAATGGAATAGTCCTTAGCAGGTGTGTCTTTAAAAAACTGCAGCGACACTGTAAAAACTTCTGCCACTTCGTTCTCGCTCAGTTTAATATCAGCGAGTGCCGATTTGTCAACCTTAACCATATGAGTAAACAAACTATAGCCTGAAAAACCGTACAACGTGTCGAATTGTCCCAAAACTTCCACAGATGCAGCAGGAATTCCGATTTCTTCTTCCATTTCTCTCAAGGCGCACTCAAGAGGAGTCTCTCCCGCTTCCATATGGCCTCCCGGAAAACATACATCGCCCGGCTGAGTTTTCATATGGCTGGCACGCACTTCAAAAAGCAGGCTAAGTTCATCACCATCACAAATAATAGGAATTGCCACACTGAAATATTTGTGCTTTCCGACAGCACCGGGAACCCTGTTATTTAGTTTTGATTTTAAAGCGTCTATGGTAATCAAGTTAGCCTCCTTATCATTCAAAAAACATAAGGCGGTAGTTGCCTACCGCCTGCTATTTATCGAACAAATTTTATAATATTAGTTGAGAATTTCACAGTCTTCGAAGTCAACACCGATCATTTCTTCTTTTTCAGCACTTAAGCTTACAACAAAATCCATTCCGTAGTTCTTGGAGATGTCTTTTAATCTATCAACGAACTCAGGTAAATCTCCTAAGGAGAAGTCTGCGTGCTTTAAGATGCTGTCTATGTAAATTGTTTCGATGTCGTGATCGGAACTGATAATTCCGTATAAGAATCCGATGTATTCATCGCTGTTTGTAACATGTTCAAAATCTTCCATACAAATAACTCTGATTCTATATTTTAAATCATACATCAATCTGTGATTCTTATTGATGAAAATAACGCTTCCTTTGCTAGTTTCTACACATTCATTGGCTAAGTCAATCATCTGCTTAGTCTTACCGGAACCCTTGTGTCCTACTAATAATTTAACCATTGGTTATCGCCTCCTAAATAATTTTGTCCGATTATTTATAATCTTCGTTTCAATCATTATACAATAACCATTCTTGTTTTTCAACTGAAATTTATTTTTTTCCACCAAGACGAAGCTGTCCGCAAGCACCGTCAATGTCGTCACCCAGCTCTCTTCTAATGGTTGCAGGGATTCCATGGTCTTCCAGAATTTTCTTAAAAGCTTCGCAGGCCTTTCGTTCTGAAGTGTCAAGTCCTGTCTCTTCAACTTTGTTCAGAGGAATAAGATTCACGTGACAAAGTACGCCTCGCAGTTTTTCAATAAGTTCAAAAGCATTTTCTCTTGAATCATTTTTGTCTTTTACGAGAGTGTATTCAAAGGTGATTCTGCGTGAAGTTTCTTCTGTGTATTTTTTGCAGGCTTCAATCAAAACTTCCATCGGATATTTTTTGTTAACCGGCATCATGGAGTTTCTGATGTCGTTGTTAGGTGCGTGCAGAGAAATCGCCAGGTTAACCTGAGGAAAATCCTTTGCAAAAGTTTCTATCATAGGAACCAGACCGCAAGTGGAAACAGTGATATTTCTCATACCCAGATTGCGTCCGTTTTTATCGTTGATGATTCTGATAAACTTTGAAAGGTTTTCGTAGTTATCGAAAGGTTCTCCTGTTCCCATAACAACGATATGGTTGATTGGCTCTCCTGCATCTCTTTCTGCAGCGAGAAGCTGCTCTGCCATCTCACCGGGAGTCAGATTGCGCTGAAGCCCTCCAATGGTTGAAGCACAGAATTTGCAGCCCATTCTGCAGCCTGCCTGTGAAGAGATACAAATAGTGTTGCCGTATTTGTACTTCATATACACGCTTTCGATAGCATTGCCGTCGCTCAGTTCAAATAAGTATTTACGTGTGCCGTCCAGCTTTGAAATCTGTACTTTTGCAGGCACAAAAACGCCTGTACTCCAGCCTGCCTCTTCAAGCTTGTTTTTGAGAGCAGCCGGAACATTGGTCATTTCATCAAAACCGGATACACCCTTGTAGAGCCAAGCAAAAATCTGCTTGGCTCTGAATTTAGGTTCACCAAGCGCTACAAGAAGCGCTTCCATTTCATTTAATTGTAAGTCTTTTAAATTTTTCATTCTTAATCCACATCATATCTTGCTAAAATTGCAGCCGGAGTCTGACGCATAGTATTAAATACAGGAATTAATCCTACAATTGAATTGAACCCGTAAACTACGATGACCGCTCCGAAGAATATTACAGGATTCATAGCAAACATACTGCTTAGATACGAAATACCTGCCAGTTTGCCCAAAGCGTAAGATGCAACAATAATGCCCAAAAGGCTGCTCAATGTTGTGAGAGCAAAAATCTCACCCAGGAACATCTTATATATGTCGCTCTTCTTGACACCAATAGCTCTGAAAATACCGATTTCCTTGATTCTTGAGAGGAATGAAGATCTGGTCATCAGGAGTATTTCTATTAAAGAAATCGCCAATATCAGTGCCCCCAGAATTTTAGTAGCGTTAACTATTTCCATTCTGTCCGCCTTATAGGTTTCCTTGTCTGTCTCATAGGCATCCTTAGCATTGAGATTGTACTTATCCTGAAGTGCTGATATACAAGCTGCTTTGTCATCTGTACATACCACGAATCCCTTCGCGCTGCTAATCATAGAATACTTGATTGTGTTTTGATTTACAAGGAAAACATCTAAATTTTCGGAACTTTCGTAATATCCTACAACCTTAAGTTTCTTGTTATTGACTTTCATATCAATTTCTTTGTTGAGCGGATAATCGTATTTCTTGTCGTATGAAACAATGGTTTCATAATCATTAGACGGCAAACGGCCTTGTTTCATTTTGAACTGCTTATTGACAGTGGCGTAATTGAGCATATTAACCGTAACAGGATCGCTGTCGTCCACATATTCTTCATCTTCATGACCGCTGTTATAAAGAACATCTATAATCAAACTTCCGTCAACATAGATTACAGGCTGCACTTTGTCTGTCAGACCTACAATGGTAAACGTCTTCATATTGGCTAATCTTACTTCTTCACCAAGGAGTTCTTCAGCCTCTTCAATACCCACCATCTTTGGAGTCCCGTACTGAGCCATCCTGTCAAAGGTCATCTTGTCTATTACTATTTCATAAGGGTTCTTTGGCATTTCACCTGCCACTAAATCCTCTTCAGTTATTCTTGATATATCCGTAATAGAGCCTTCAAGAGTTCCTTGAGCATAATCAGTCTGATAATAGAAGTCCATTTTGTACTTAAAGTACGCTTTGCCATCTCCCGGCATCAAATAAGAAACTTCAGGTTCAGCCTCATACTTGATATACTTTGCCGCTTCAAGTTTAGGAATGTCGACTACCAGATAGTCTCTATTGTTTTGAATAAAGTCTTTGTCCTGCACGTCCAGCGCCGCATAAATACTGCTGAATGAGTAGGTTATAAACATTCCGGCCATTATGAACCCTATAAGGAGAAGTTTCTTCATTAAAGGATAGGCGGCGATCTTCTTAAAACCGGCAACTATTGAAGGCCAGAATCCTATAATTGAACTGTATTTTTCTTTAATGGAAGAATCCACCACCTTATCAAAGTCAAATTTATATTCCTCATAAAGGCTCTTGTCCATTTCTTTGAAATGGTCATCTACAAACTCAATGGCTGAATTCCCATCCACTACTTCGATTCTTCCTTCGTTTTTAGACTGAATATAAATATTTCCGTTCTTTATTACAATATCTAAATCCAGTTTATCTTCTTTACCCCCGTAGAAGTTCACATTTATATCACTATCTGTAAGTTTTTCCTGCTTTTCAAAGTCTTTGAGATAAAACTTGTGATCCAATCTGTAATTCAGGTTGTCATCAGTAATGTTTTCATAGTCGTTGATTACACAGCCGTCTTTGAGTTCAATGATTCTTGAAGCATAAAACTTAGCCAGCTCAACTTCGTGAGTAACCAGCACAACCAATCTATCTCTGGAAATGGCTTTGATTATGTTCATTATTTCAATAGTGTTTGCGCTGTCCAGATTACCTGTAGGTTCATCGGCAATAATAATCTTAGGGTTCTTCGCAATGGCTCTTGCAATGCCTACACGCTGTCTTTCGCCCCCTGACAGCATTCCTGCCATTCTGTTTCTGTAACGGTAGATGCCGAGAGTTTCAAGCACATAATCAGTACGCTTCTTGATTTCATCTTTATCTTTGATGCCCAGCATCTTCAGTGCGATGGCAACGTTTTCGTAGACAGTCATATTGTCTACCAGTTTATAATCCTGGAAAATATAACCGATATTAAGATTTCTTATTTCATCAACTTTTGAAGCACCCTTGCCTGTTACTTTGTTTCCGTTTACAAAGATGTCTCCTTTCTGAACCTTATCAAGACCTCCGATGGCATTGAGCAAAGTGGTTTTGCCGCATCCGGAAGGCCCGAGGAGCGCTACAAGACCGCTGCTCCCAAGATCCAAAGTTGTTTCATTGATAACATGAATCTGATTTTTCTTGCCTTTATTAAAATATTTATTAACCCCGAATAATTTAATCATAACCCTACACCTCCTCTTTGTATGTGCTCATAACGGAATTCTTAAAAAGTCCCTTCGCAAATCTGGTGGAAATCATATAGGACATTCCGATTATTATTACATACATCAAGACATAGTTGCCGGCAGACATATATCCGGCCAGGTCAAAAATGAAGGCGTTGTTGATTACACCTGCATAAACTAAAAGCATAAATGCCATAAACAGTCCGAAAGCAATAGTTGCAGTAATCATAAGCTCAATATCAAGGAGCTGTTTGGAGATTTTTCTTGATGCTCCAAGGGTTCTGATTGTCGTATAGTAAGCATTTCTCGACTTGAGCACTATCTTTATAATAAAATATGAAATAAAGAATAGTGCTATGATAAGCGCTGCAATTACAAAGGTCTTAATCATTGAAATAAGCTGCTGTACATCGGCGCCGTCACTGCTGAGTGCATCTCTCATAGCAAGAGTATTAAATCCCATATTTTCCAGTTCTGCCAACGTGCCGTCCAGTTTTTTTGCATCTTTTACATATACCGAGCTTTGGAAAATACCGTTGTAGAATAATTCCTGATAATCTTTAGAGTTTATGAAAACTTTACCTTCATGGTTTTCGCTGTAATCTAAACCCAAAAGTCCTTTAAAGTTATTTTTGTTGTATTTCTTTGCAACATTTACCTTCAAAGATTCTGAATGATAAGTGTTTTCTATATCAATTTCTATTCTTTCACCCAGACAATTACCATCAGAAACTTCATAATCAAAGTTTGCACTCACATAAGCCTTCCCTCTTGGTACCTTATCGCTGGCCACAATCTGAAAGTACGGATCTCCAGAATAAGAAGTATATGTGTTCCCTGCAAAGGAGGAAGTCACTTCACTGTCCTGCAGAGCCATACGCTGGCGCATAACTTCAAGAATGCTGTTATCTACATAATACTTTACCTGCCAGTCGTTTCTTTCAGAATATGAGATTCCTACAACGGTCATAGTCATATTTTTATTTCTGTCACCGTCTTCCTCATAGTCGTCCATATAGAAAGTCTCTCCCAGGATTTCTTCAGGTTCTTCCCTTAAATCATAGTTTTGGCGGCTTCCCTGCAAAACTATTTCACCCGGTTTTTCAGGCATACGCCCATAATCCAGTTCCCCGTCAAAATATTCTATTGATTCAAAATTACCGTAAAAATAGTACCAGTAATCTTCGTTTGAAATGCTGTTGGTATAATCAATTAAAGTATCGTCTTTAATTATCTTTTTAACATTGTCAAGCTTTGCAACAGCTGCAAATTCGTCATCAGTAATGGCACTTCTGTCATTTTTATTGATGACTATTCTTGTGTCGCTCGTATCACTGAAGAACTCATTCCACCCATAAGTCGCTTCTTCGTATTCTTGTTTTTGGAAAGTAGCATAAGTGCCGGCAACGGCAAATGATATAAACAGAAATACGAAGAAAATCAAAGTAAATTTGACAGGGATGTTGAATGCATTGCGCGCACCGATACGGAAACGGTTTTCCAAGGTAATGTCTTTAAAATCTCTTGAAATATCTTCATCCTGTACTTCCGGTTCAACCAGTTTCTTATCCTCAAGAATCTTCCCGTCGTGCATCTTAATGAGTCTTGTGGCATATTGCTCAACCTGCTCTATGTTATGAGTTACGATGATAACCAGTTTATCTTTAGCAATTTCACTAAGTGTCCTCATTACTTCATCAGCTGACTCCGAATCAAGATTGCCCGTAGGTTCATCGGCTACGATAATAGGTGTTTCTTTTGCCAAAGCTCTTGCAATAGCAACTCTCTGCTTCTGGCCGCCCGAAAGTTTTGCACATTTTGTATCTGCAAACTCAGTGAGCCCCACCTTTTCGATGATTCCATTTACCAAGTCTCTAATATCTTTTTTGTTTTCCCCATTTAAAAGCAAAGCAAGTTCAACATTCTGATAAACTGTATAACTGTTTATCAGATTGAAATTCTGAAAGATATTGCCCACATACTTTCTGCGGTATTCCTCAAAATCCTCTTCGTTGTAATGACTTGTTTCTTCGCCGTTAATGTACATTTCCCCTTCTTCGTAAGTATCAAGACCGGAAAGCACATTAAGCAAAGTTGATTTGCCACTGCCTGATTCACCTGTTATAACCACAAACTCGCCCATAGCAAGTTCCAGGTTAACTCTTGAAAATCCGCTGGCAATGACGCCCTTGCTGTAATAAAACTTCGATACATTCTTAAGTTTCAGCATACGATTTCCCCTTTTCTCCTTCATATATTTGGATAAAAAAAGTGTACTACGAAACGTAGTACACTGTCAATCACTTATGGGATTGTTTAAGGGTTTCTTAAGAAAGATGTAAGATTATTTCTTTTCTACAGAAATACCTGTCTTGTGACCGTTGAGGTCGTATTTGTCAGCAGCTTCAGCAAATGTAAGGGATACAGCTAAAGTTTCCTTTGTGATGTATTCCATGTGCTTTTCTACTGCTGTCTTAACTTCTTCGTCAGCTTCAACTACGATATCGATGTTATCCATCATTTCGAAGTCTTTCTGCTTACGCAGCTGCTGAACCTTGGATACTAATTCTCTTGCCAGACCTTCGTCGATGAGATCCTGGTTAAGAGTTGTATCAAGGATTGTGAAGATGTTGTTTTCCATTGCAACTGCGAAACCTTCTTTAGCAGCGATTCTGATGTCTACTAAATCCTTAGTAACGTCAAATGTTTCGCCGTCAAGTTCAATTGCAACCTTGCCTTCAGCTTCCATCTTAGCTACGAATTCAGCTGCGTTAACCTTAGCCATTGCACCGCCGAATGCCTTAACCTTGCTTCCGAGAACAGGACCTGCTGCTCTGAAGTTTGGCTTTAAGGAGAAGTTCATATATTTATCAAGGTCGTTTTCGAATACAACTGTCTTAACGTTCAGTTCTTCTGTAATCAGTGGAGTCAGGTCGCTGATTAAAGCTTCGTACTTACCATCTACCAGAACTTCTGACAGAGGCTGTCTAACTTTAATTTTTTCCTTTTCTCTTGTTCCACGTCCTAAAGTTACCAGTGCTCTTACCAGGTCCATTCTTTCTTCAACGCCCTTATCCACAAGGCTCATATCAGCCTTAGGGAAGTAAGCAATGTGAACTGTTTCTTCACCTGTTAAGTTTACATACATTTCGTCGGAAATGAATGGTGCGATAGGTGCAATCATCTTAGCTATGCCTACGAGAACTTCGTAAGTTGTAGCATAAACGCTCTTCTTGTCCAGAGTCATTTCTTCTGCATAGAATCTTCTTCTTGCACGACGAATGTACCAGTTGGACAGGTCTTCGTTTACGAATTCGTTGATTGCTCTTACAGTTTTCATGTGGTCATACTGATCCATGTATTCTGTAACGTCGTGAACCAGCTGGTTGTACTTAGAAATGATCCATCTGTCAAGTTCAGGTCTGTCTGCGTAAGGAACTTCCAGTGAAGCAGGGTCGATGTCGTCCTGGTTGGAATAAAGAACGAAGAAGTTATAAACGTTCTTGATTGTTCCGAAGAACTTGCTCACTACGTCGATAAGACCGTCTTCGTCAAATTTTGTTGGAGTCCATGCAGGGGAAACGCTTAAAAGATACCATCTTGTAGCGTCAGCACCGTATTTGTCGAATAATTCGAATGGGGAAACTGTGTTTCCTCTGGACTTGGACATCTTCTTTCCTTCCTTGTCCAGAATCAGGTCGTTAACCAGTACATTCTTGTAAGGAGACTTGCCCATGATGAATGTTGCAATAGCCATCAGGGAGTAGAACCAACCTCTTGTCTGGTCAATACCTTCGCAGATAAAGTCTGCAGGGAACAGCTTTGTTTCAACAGCTTCTTTATTTTCAAACGGATAGTGCCACTGTGCGAAAGGCATAGCACCGGAGTCGAACCAGCAGTCCATAACTTCTGTGATTCTTGTCATTGGCTTGCCGCAGTGTGGACATTCGATGTGAACATC
>JAFSHN010000061.1 GCA_017440275.1 Bacillota bacterium
CGCCGATGATACTTGGTGGGAAGCTGCCTGGGAAAGTAGGACGTCGCCGGTTTTTTTCTGTCTAAATACAGACAGATACATTGCAGCAAATAGAATATATTAAAGAAGCTTGTGCCAATGCACGGCTTTTTTAATTTTTTGAAGAAATTGCCCTAAACCAAAATCCGCAGATTTGGACAGAACAGGGGGCAACGCCGGAATGCAAGCTCTATTTTGTGAAAAGGTCCCATATAGTTGTAAAAAAATATTAACAAAAATTGAAAAAGGTATTGACTATTTGACAGCCTGGTAATATAATATTAGACTGCCACACAAAGTAATTTGTTAAGAATATAAGGAGTGATAAAGATGCCAAGACCTATACAAGTAGGTAGAAAAGAACGTATGACTTACGCCAAAATCAACGAAGTCTGCGAAATGCCGAACCTCATTCAGATTCAGACAGAATCCTACGATTGGTTTATTAAAGAAGGTTTAAGAGAAGTTTTTGAAGACATCTCTCCTATCAAGGACTACGCAGATAATCTGGTGTTAGAGTTCATTGATTATTCCCTTACTGATGCTCCAAAGTATGAGCAGGAAGAATGTAAGGAACGCGATGTAACATACGCTGCTCCGCTCAAAGTAAGAGTGAGACTCATTAACAAAGAAACCGGAGAAGTAAAAGAACAGGAAGTATTTATGGGTGACTTCCCTCTCATGACAGAGAAGGGTACTTTCATCTATAATGGTGCTGAGAGAGTCGTTGTAACTCAGCTGGTTCGTTCACCTGGACCTTACTATGATGTTACTTATGACAAGTCCAACAATAAGCTGTTCTCCACTACTATCATCCCTAACAGAGGTGCATGGTTAGAGTACGAAACTGACTCCAACGAAATTATTTCCGTAAGAGTTGACCGTACAAGAAAGCAACCGGTTACTACATTGCTGAGAGCACTGGGCTTTGGTAGCGATGAAGAAATCCTTGAAATCTTCGGAGAAGATGCAAGACTGAAGAAGACTTTAGAAAAGGATACTGCTTCTAACTACGAAGAAGGTTTGAAAGAAATCTACAAGAAGTTAAGACCAACAGAACCACCTACAGTAGAATCTGCACGTGCTCTGCTTAACTCTTTATTCTTCGATCCTAAGCGTTATGACCTCGCTAAGGTAGGTAGATATAAATATAATAAGAAACTGGGACTTTCCAACAGAATCAGCGGAGTGGTTGCTGCTGAAGATGTAATCAATCCATCAACAGGTGAAATTATGGTTGAAGCCGGCCAGAAAATTTCAAGAGAAATGGCTTTTGAAATTGAAAATGCAGGCGTAGAATTCATTTATGCTTATGGACTTGATAAGGATAAGGAAGACCAGGTAACAAAAGTTATCGGTAACAACTTTGTAGACCTTAATAAATATGTAGATTTCGATACTGCAGATCTTAAGGTAGCTGACAAGGTATTTTTCCCTGTCCTGAGAGAAATCTTAGATAGTGCAAGTTCCGAAGAAGAACTGAAGGAAATGCTGGTTGACAGAAAGAATGAACTTTCTCCAAAACACATTATTATTGAAGATATTATTGCTTCAATCAGCTATATCTTAAACTTAAATTATGGCATCGGCTCCATTGACGATATTGACCATCTGGGCAACAGAAGACTGAGAACTGTTGGTGAACTGTTACAGAACCAGTTCAGAATCGGTCTTGCCAGAATGGAAAGAGTAGTAAAAGAAAGAATGACAATCCAGGATACGGATGTTACTACACCTCAGGTTCTGATGAATATCAGACCTGTAACAGCGGCTATTAAGGAGTTCTTCGGAAGCTCTCAGTTGTCTCAGTTTATGGACCAGAACAACCCTCTGGCAGAACTGACACACAAGAGAAGACTTTCCGCGCTGGGTCCTGGCGGTCTTTCAAGAGAAAGAGCCGGATTCGAAGTTCGTGACGTACACCACTCCCACTACGGAAGAATGTGTCCTATCGAAACTCCAGAAGGTCCAAACATCGGTCTGATTGGTTCCCTGACAACTTACGGAATTATTAACCAGTATGGTTTTATTGAAACTCCGTATAGAGTAGTTGATAAGGAAACTAACAGAGTAACAGATGAAATTCATTATTTGACAGCTGATGAAGAAGAAATGATGATCGTAGCTCAGGCTAATGAACCGCTTGATAGCGAAGGTCGTTTCATCAATGCGAAGGTTGCTTCCCGTGGCGAACACGGTGAAATCGCTCTCGTAGCAAGAGAACAGATTGACTATATGGACGTATCTCCTAAGCAGGTAGTATCCGTTGCAACAGCAATGATTCCGTTCCTTGAAAACGACGACGCCAACCGTGCGCTGATGGGTTCCAACATGCAGCGTCAGGCAGTACCTTTATTGGTAACAGAAGCTCCAATGGTAGGTACAGGTATGGAATACAAGGCTGCGAGAGACTCCGGCGTTGTAATCCTTGCAAAGAACAGCGGTACAGTTGAATTCGTTGATGCTGATTATATTGCAATCAGAAGAGACGAAGACAATATGCTTGATGAATATAATCTCTTAAAGTTCAAGAGATCCAACCAGGGTACTTGCATTAACCAGCGTCCGATTGTTAGCCATGGCGAACACATCGAAGCAGGTGAAGTTATTGCAGACGGTCCATCCACTGACCTTGGTGAAATCGCTCTTGGTAAGAACCTGCTCATCGGCTTCATGACTTGGGAAGGTTATAACTACGAAGACGCGATTATCCTTAACGAAAGACTTCTGATGGAAGACGTTCTCACTTCACTTCACATTGAAGAATATGAAGCAGAAGCAAGAGACACTAAGCTAGGACCTGAAGAAATCACAAGAGACATCCCTAATGTTGGTGAAGATGCCCTCAGAGACTTGGACGAAGAAGGTATTATCAGAATCGGTGCAGAAGTTAACTCTTCTGATATTCTGGTTGGTAAAGTAACTCCAAAGGGAGAAACTGAACTGACTGCAGAAGAAAGACTTCTCCGTGCAATCTTCGGTGAAAAAGCAAGAGAAGTAAGAGATACTTCCTTGAGAGTTCCTCACGGCGAAACAGGTATCGTTGTAGACGTTAAGATTTTCTCCAGAGAAAACGGTGATGAACTGCCTCCTGGAGTTAACAAATTAGTTAGATGCTACATTGCAACAAAGAGAAAGATCAATGTAGGGGATAAGATGGCCGGACGTCACGGTAACAAGGGTGTTATCTCAAGAATCCTGCCGGAAGAAGATATGCCGTTTATGGATAACGGTCAGCCACTTCAGGTAATGCTGAACCCTCTGGGTGTACCTTCCCGTATGAACGTAGGACAGGTACTTGAAGTTCATCTCGGACTTGCAGCTAAGAAGAAGGGCTGGTATATTGCAACACCGGTATTCGATGGTGCAAACGAAAAAGATATTATGAACCTCTTAGATGAATGCGGTTATCCTAAGACAGGTAAGCTGTATCTGAGAGACGGTAGAACTGGTGAACACTTCGACAATCCTGTAACTGTAGGTTACATGTATATGCTGAAACTTCACCACCTGGTAGACGATAAGATTCACGCAAGATCAACAGGTCCTTACTCTATGGTAACTCAGCAGCCTCTGGGCGGTAAAGCTCAGTTCGGCGGTCAGCGTTTCGGGGAAATGGAAGTATGGGCTCTGGAAGCTTACGGCGCAGCTTATACACTGCAGGAAATCCTGACAGTTAAGTCTGACGATATCGTGGGAAGAGTTAAGACTTACGAAGCAATCGTAAAGGGCGAAAACATTCCAACACCGGGTATACCGGAATCATTCAAGGTATTGATCAAAGAAATGCAGGCACTGGGCCTTGACGTAAAAGTGCTGGCAGAGGATGATAAAGAAATCCAAATCAAAGACGCATCAGAATATGATGACGACATTCCAAGCCTGGAAGGAATCATGGAAGTAGAAACAAGTGTTGAAAGCGAAAAACAGCTTTTCAGTGAAGGTTTCAGCGAAGAATCCGAAGAGGGTGAGGAACCAACAGTGTCTGGAGAAGCAGACATGGAATTTGAAGACGATTTCATAGATGAGTAATTGAAGAAAGGGGAGGGACTCCTTGAATAATACAAACAACGATTATGAATTAAATAATTTTGAATCCATACAGATCAGCCTTGCGTCACCGGAAAAGATTCTTGAATGGTCACACGGCGAAGTAACTAAGCCTGAAACAATCAATTACAGAACTCTTAAGCCTGAGAGAGACGGACTTTTCTGCGAAAAGATTTTCGGACCTATGAAGGACTGGGAATGCCACTGCGGAAAGTACAAAAGAATCAGATATAAGGGTATTGTCTGCGATCGTTGCGGCGTAGAAGTTACTAAGGCAAAGGTTAGAAGAGAAAGAATGGGCCACATTAAACTTGCGGCCCCTGTATCTCATATTTGGTACTTCAAGGGAATTCCATCAAGAATGGGACTTTGCCTTGATATCACACCAAGAAATCTGGAAAAGGTTCTGTATTTTGCTGCTTATATTGTAACTGATCCTGGTGATACAGATTTAGGTTACAAAGAAATCTTAACAGAACAGCAGTATAGAGAAAAGAAGGAAGAGTGCGGCGACAGATTTAAAGCTGCAATGGGGGCTGAAGCTATTAAGCAGCTCTTAGCAGATATCAATCTCGACGAACTTTCCGAAGATTTAAGAGCAAAATTAAAGACTGCCAGCGGTCAGAAAAAGATCAGAATCGTAAGAAGACTGGAAGTTATCGAAGCTCTCAGACATTCCGGCAACAGACCTGAATGGATGATTATGGATGTAATTCCTGTTATTCCACCTGATATCAGACCTATGGTACAGCTGGATGGAGGCAGATTTGCCACATCCGACTTAAACGATTTATACAGAAGAGTAATCAATAGAAACAACAGACTTAACAGACTGTTGGAACTGGGTGCTCCTGATATTATCGTAAGAAATGAAAAGAGAATGTTACAGGAAGCTGTAGACTCCCTCATCGACAACGGCAGAAGAGGAAGAGCTGTTACAGGTCCTGGCTCAAGACCACTCAAATCCTTATCCGACATGTTAAAGGGTAAGCAGGGTAGATTCAGACAGAACCTGCTGGGTAAGCGTGTAGACTACTCCGGACGTTCTGTAATCGTAGTTGGTCCTGAATTAAAATTCTACCAGTGTGGTCTTCCTAAGAAGATGGCTCTGGAACTGTTCAAGCCTTTCATTATGAAAGAACTGGTTGAACAGGGTTATGCTCACAACATCAAGAGCGCAAAGAGAATGGTTGAAAAGGTTAGACCTGAAGTTTGGGATGTACTGGAAGGCGTTATCAAGGAACACCCTGTAATGCTGAACCGTGCGCCTACACTTCACAGACTGGGTATCCAGGCATTCGAACCTGTACTTGTAGAAGGTAAAGCTATCAAGTTGCACCCATTAGTATGTACAGCCTTCAACGCCGACTTCGACGGTGACCAGATGGCCGTTCACGTTCCACTTTCAGTAGAAGCTCAGGCTGAAGCAAGATTCCTGATGCTTTCAATCAACAATATCCTGGCTCCAAAGGATGGTTCCCCAATCACTACTCCTACACAGGACATGATTTTGGGTTCATACTACCTGACTCACCCAGGTGTTGAAGAAAGAAACACTTACGCTGAAAAGGGCGACGGAAAGGTATTTACTAACCTTGACGAAATGTTAATGGCTTACCAGACTGGCGTTGTAGGTATTCACGCTAAAGTTAAGGTAAGAATGTATAAAGATGAAGAAGATAAGACAGGCAGACTGGTAGAATCCACTGTTGGTCGTTTCATCTTCAACCAGGGAATTCCTCAGGATCTGGGATTCGTAGACAGAAGTGTCGACGAATACAGCCTGGAAGTAGACTTCCTGTGCGACAAGAAGAAATTAGGCGCAATCATTGACAAGTGCTACAGAAGACATGGAAATACAGGCACAGTAATTATGCTGGACTACATCAAGTCTATGGGTTACAAGTATTCCACAAAGGCTGCAGTTACTATCAGTGTAAGCGATATGGAAATTCCTGAAGCTAAGCCTGCAATCCTTGCAGCTGCTGAAGCTGAAGTAGAAAAATATGAAAAAGCTTTCAGAAGAGGTTTGATGTCAAACCAGGAAAGATACGAAGCTATTATTAAGATTTGGACTAAGGCTACTGATGAAGTTGCCGACGCTCTGATGGATTCCTTAGGCTCCCTGAACAACCTGTTCATCATGGCTAACTCCGGTGCCAGAGGTTCCAAGAACCAGATTAAGCAGGTAGGTGGTATGCGTGGTCTGATGGCTAACGCAACAGGTAAGACTGTAGAAATCCCTATCAAGTCCAACTTCCGTGAAGGCTTATCTATCCTGGAATACTACATTTCTTCCAACGGTGCTAGAAAAGGTCTGGCCGATACTGCTCTTCGTACAGCCGACTCCGGTTATCTGACAAGAAGACTGGTAGACGTTTCTCACAGCGTAATCGTAAGAGAATTCGACTGCGGAACTGACGAAGGTGTTGAAGTTAGAGCATTTACTGACGGCAAGGAAGTAATCGAACCATTAAAGCAGAGAATCGTAGGAAGAGTTGCTCTGGTTGATATCGTTGATCCTGAAACAGGTGAAGTGATTGTTGAACAGAACGAAGAAATCTTAGAAGCTGCTGCTGAAAGAATTGAAAACTCCACAATCGAAAGCGTAGCTATCCGTTCCGTAATGACTTGTCATTCCAGAACAGGTATCTGTGCTAAGTGTTACGGTAGAAACCTGGCTTCCGGCGAAGAAGTTAACATTGGTGAAGCTGTTGGTATCACTGCTGCTCAGTCCATCGGTGAACCTGGTACTCAGCTGACAATGAGAACATTCCATACCGGTGGTGTAGCCGGCGGCGATATCACTCAAGGTCTTCCAAGAGTAGAAGAACTTTTCGAAGCAAGAAAGCCTAAGGGTATTGCTGAAATTTGTGAAGCTGACGGTGTTGTAGTTTCTATCGAAGGACGTAAGGACAACAAGACAGAAGTTAAGGTTCGCGGTAAGGAAGAAGACAGAGTATATGTAATTCCTTACGGAGCAAGACTCAATGTTAAAGTTGGTGATGAAGTAGTTGCCGGCGGACAGATTACTCGTGGTCCTTTAAATCCACACGACGTATTTAGAATCAACGGAGTTGAAGGTGTTTACCAGTACCTCCTGAAGGAAGTACAGAGAGTATACAAACAGCAAGGTGTAGATATCAACGACAAGCATATCGAAGTTATCGTAAGCCAGATGCTGTCTAAGTTTAAGATTGAAGATGCCGGAGATACTGACCTGTTACCAGGCGGACTTTACGGCAAATTCGAACTGGAAGAAGCAAACCAGAAGGCAATTGAAGAAGGCGGAGAACCTTGTACTGCAAGCAGAATTCTGCTCGGTATTACAAAGGCTTCCCTGGCAACAAACTCCTTCTTATCAGCTGCATCCTTCCAGGAAACAACAAGAGTTCTTACAGACGCTGCAATTAAGGGCAAGACAGACAGACTGGTTGGCCTTAAGGAAAATATCATGATCGGTAAGTTAATCCCTGCCGGCACAGGTATGAAGCGTTACAAGAACATCGATCTTGACTACGGTGTAAATGCTGAAATTATGGAAACTTATGAAATGGAAGATGAAGAATTCTACGACGCAGAGTACGAAAACGAAGAATTCGACGCATCTGAAGAGTTTACATCAGTATATGAAGCAGAAGAAACACCGGAAATTGTAGAATTAGATTAGTTTTTCGAAAGATTTAAATTGACACTATTATTAATTCTATGATAAAATAATTTTTGGTTTTGAGCAAAATCAGGCCCGGACCCGAGAGGTTCAGGTCGATTTTGCTTGAAATAGATTTTTGACATCGAAAGAAAGGAGAAAAAGGATGCCTACTATCAATCAATTAGTACGCGAAGGCAGAACTAGCGCTGTTAAGAAATCAACAGCTCCAGCGCTGAACAAAGGTATGAACTCACTGAGAAGAGTTGCTACAGATACTCACTCCCCTCAGAAGAGAGGCGTTTGCACATCTGTTAAGACTGTAACTCCTAAGAAGCCTAACTCAGCTCTGAGAAAAGTTGCCAGAGTACGTCTGACTAATGGTATTGAAGTAACAGCTTACATCCCAGGTATCGGCCACAATCTGCAGGAACA
>JAFSHN010000062.1 GCA_017440275.1 Bacillota bacterium
GTCACCGAAGATTGACAGAGCGTGAGTTGCCAGAGCTCTTGCTGCAACGTGGAATACTGTAGGAGTCTGTTCCCCTGCCAGTTTATACATATTTGGAATCATCAAAAGCAGACCCTGGGAAGCTGTGAATGTTGAAGTGTAAGAACCAGCTGCAATTGAGCCGTGAACTGCACCTGCTGCGCCTCCTTCAGACTGCATTTCTACGATTTTAACTTTTTCACCGAAGATGTTTGTTCTATCCTGAGATACCCATTCGTCCATGCTTTCTGCCATTGGTGAAGATGGAGTAATAGGATAGATAGCTGCTACTTCAGAGAATGCGTACGCTACGTGAGCGGCAGCGGTATTACCGTCCATTGTTTTTAATTTTCTCACCGTAATCACTCTCCTTCCTTCATGTTAAGGGCGTCTCTCTGTAAGTAGTTGTATTCAGGAACTACCTGTTCTTTGATAACGCCTCTTGCGCATACGTACTGGCAAACATTGCAGTTTTCGCAAAGTTCAGGATCTACTACTGCGTGTTTGTCTTCCATATAAATTGCTCCGTTAGGGCAGTTGTTCATACAGTCAGCACATCCGATACATGCGGAGTCGCAAACTGCTGCCTTATCAGCATAGTCGTCTGTGGAGCTGCATGGAACCTGCTTCTGTCCCTTGTAAGGAACGATTTCGATAAGTCCCTTAGGGCAAGCATATGTACAGTCTTTACAGCCTACACACTTATCAGGGTCAACGTAAGCAACGCCGTCAACAACGTGGATTGCATCGTATCTGCAAACTGCTTCACAGCTGCCAAGACCGCAGCAACCTGTTGTACAAAGACCTAAATCTTTAGGATCAACCTTAGCCACTGCCTCTTTGCAAGTCCAGATGCCCATTTCCTTATAAATTGGAGAAGCTTTGCCGCCGCTGCATTTTACGAATGCAACTTTTTCTTTAACTTTTGTTAAGTCGTGGTATGTGTCAACGATAATCTTCTTTCTGCACTTAACAGCACATGCAACGCATCCAACACACTTGTCATAATCAATAACTGCGTGGTTGTCTACGATTGAAACTGCACCTTCAGGGCAAGCTCTTTCGCATTCGCCGCAGGAAATACAACCGAATCCGCAAGTTTCTCTTACGATTTCATCATCTGCTTCAGTTGATGAGCAAGGAATGAAGTTGGTTGCTTCTCTTGGAACCATTTTAATCAGGTTCTGAGGGCAAGCTGCTGCATTTGCACAAGCTCCGCAGCCTGTGCACTTTTCTTCGTCGATTACAACAACACCACTCTTAACAGTCATTGCATCGAACTTACATACTGCTACACAGGAACCTACTCCTACACAGCCATCCTTACATTCGCCGCGCTTAAAGCCTGCATCTACCGCTTCCTGACAAGAAGCAAATCCTGCAAATCTAGCTTTTCCTGCTGCTCTGCCAGCACAGAATACATAGGCGATTTCGTCTTTTGTTTCTACTGTTGGCACTTCCATGATTTCTGCAATAGCGTCAACAGTTTCCTGCTTGCAAGCCGGACATAATGCTACGCTTTCGCCTGCTGCGATTGCACTTGCACATTCTTCACATGATGCTTTGCCGCATCCGCCAAGTCCACCGCAGTCTACGCCCGGCAGTAGAGAAAGAATTTTCTTTACAACTTCTGCGGGAGTTACATTACCAGAATTCATACTAATACCTCCTCTGCAAAATAAAATACAGATATTATATCGGCCGCGTTTTTATGTAAAACCGTGGTTCGCAGAGCCACCGGTCAATTATATATCGCGGGCAACAAAAAACGCTGCAACGAGAATCCCGCGTGCAGCGCAAAAAGTGACATAAGTTTGACAAAAAAACTGTCCCAACTAGTGTGCCTTTGTCTTTTCACCCTTGCGGAATTATAGTTCTCCGCTGTTAATTTTAAACATTCGGCCACTTATTATTATAGGAAGTTATCTGTCAAAAGTCAAGTTTACGACTTCCTTATTTTCCCTTTGTCTCCTCATAATCATATCCCCTGTCTTCACCAGGGCACACATATGATTTTTCTGTATTTTTCAACGATTTCGACTTGTCCATAATACTCTCACCCCCTGAGATTATTATGGTGTCTATCGTAAAAAACTATTCCGTCGCTAAAATTTCTTTTATAGCGTTTATTGCATAAAAAACTTCTTCCTCAGTATTTTTATGTCCAAAAGCAAATCTTACTGTTCCCTGAGGATAAGTATTGAGAGTTTTGTGTGCCAAAGGCGCACAGTGCAAGCCGCATCTTGTCATAATCCCATATTCAGAATCCAGCCTGAAAGCCACCTGCGCATTGTCAACATTGGCAAAATCCAGAGATACTGTACCCACTCGTTTTGACCAATCTCTTGTACCGACAATTTTCACACCTTCGATTTCGTCTATTCCATCAATAAACTTCTGAGCCAAGGCTTTTTCCGTCTCAAAAATCATTTTGCCTTTAGACTTAACATACTTCAAAGCTGTATTAAGTCCAATAATCCCCGGAAGATTTAAGGTTCCGGCTTCGAACTTATCCGGCATGAAATCAGGCATAGTCAAAAGATGAGAAGCACTCCCCGTACCTCCGGAAATAACAGGTTCAAGACTGTCTGCAAATTCCTTTGTCATTAAAATTGCACCTATTCCCTGAGGCCCCAGTAATCCTTTGTGACCTGTTATACAAAGCGCGGAAAGATTTAATTTTTCAAAATCTATATCAATAACACCTGCACTCTGCGCAGCATCAAGGGCAAAGAAAACGCCTTTTTCCTTGCAGATTTTTCCTACAGATTCAGCATCTAAAACAGTTCCCGAAACATTAGATGCATGAGTCATTGCAACAAGTTTAGTATTATCCTGGAAAGCCATATTAAACGCTTCCATATCAAGGGTTCCATCTTCGTTACATGGCACCACTGTTACTTCAACGCCTTTTTGTGCAAGTGATATAGCAGGTCTTGCCACTGCATTATGCTCCATAGAGGAAATAATGACGTGATCTCCTTCTTTCAGGAGCCCTTTAATAACAAAATTCAGGCTATATGTAATTGTAGGTGTAAACACTACATATTTTTCACTGAAAAAGTTGAACATTTCACAAAGAAGTGTTCTCGTTTCAAAAATAGTTTCTTCTAAATTATATGCTGTTTCATATCCACCGCGGCTTACATTGCATCCCACGTTGGTTATAAAATCACACATCGCCTCCCCAACGCCAGGGGCCTTTGGAAAAGATGTGCTTCCATTGTCAAGATAAACTTTTTTCATATATTTTCTCCAAAAAGTATTTTTTCATTTCTATTATAGTCACCCGTCCTGCCAAAGTAAAATAGATTTTATCAACAGCGTCGACAGTTTTTTGTCGTTTTTTATCTTGAAATACAAAACGTCAATAGTTTTTTGAATACCATAAATATTCACAATTTTACATTTTTTTGTAGGATTGATAAAATTATATTAACAATTTTATAATATGAAAGGACGAAAATAATGAAAAATCAAAAGGCACTCATTATTGGTGCCGGCGCAATCATCGGACTGATTGCTGTTGGCTTAGTATACTTCGGCAACCCTGCTAACATGGGATTCTGTATCGCATGCTTTATCAGAGATACTGCAGGTGCTGTGAAGTTACATTCCGCTCCTGTAGTTCAGTACATGAGACCGGAAATCATCGGTTTAGTTCTCGGTGCAGCTCTTATGGCTCTTGGCAAGAAGGAATTGGTAGCCAGAGCAGGTTCCAACCCATTAGTAAGATTCGTTCTCGGATTCTTTGTAATGATTGGTGCTCTTATGTTCCTGGGATGCCCTCTGAGAATGGTACTGAGAATCGCAGGCGGCGACCTGAACGCTGTAGTTGGTTTAGTAGGCTTCATCGTTGGTATCGTTGCTGGTATCATCGCACTGAACAAAGGCTTCTCCTTAGACAGATCTTACAAAGTATCTAAGGCTGAAGGATTTGTATTCCCAGCTATCCAGATTGCTTTCTTAGTTCTGCTGGTAGCAGTTCCTTCCGTACTGGCATTCTCCGTAACAGGTCCTGGTTCCATGAAGGCTCCTGTAGCTATTGCATTAGTAGCAGGTTTAGTAGTAGGTGCTATCGCTCAGAGAACAAGATTCTGTATGGTAGCCGGTATCAGAGACTCCATTATGTTCAAGGACTTCGGTATGCTGATCGGATTCGTTACTCTGATTATCGTAGCTGCAGTTGCTAACATGGCATTTGGATTCTTCCACGTTGGTTTTGAAGGACAGCCTGTTGCACATATGGACGGATTATGGAACTTCCTCGGACTGGCTTTAGTTGGTTTTGGTTCCGTACTGGCTGGTGGATGCCCACTGAGACAGTTAATCCTCTCCGGTGAAGGTAACATCGACTCAGTTATGACAGTAGTTGGTATGTTCGTAGGTGCTGCATTCTGCCACAACTTCGGACTGGCTTCTTCCGCTGCAGGTCCTACACCAAACGGTCAGATCGCAGTTATTATCGGTTTCATCGTTGTTGGCTTAATCGCAATCGTAAACATTGCTGCTAACAAGAAGAAATAAAGAAAGGACGTAATTACTATGGTAGTAGACGCAAGAGGAGTATCCTGCCCACAACCTGTTCTTATGACTAAGAACGCTTTAGCTAAAGAAGCTAACATTGAAGTATTAGTTGATAACAATACAGCAATGAACAACATTACAAGATTCGCAACTTCCCAGGGCGCAAAAGTTGAAGTTAAGGAAGAAGGCGAAGATTACAGAATTGTAATCTCCAAATAATTGATTTATAATAAAAGAAAAAACACTTTGGAGATATAAACTATGACCTTCTTAATTACATTTCACACCCATTTTGATGCTAATGTATTTATGCGTAAAGCAAAGACAATTGGCACAGCAAAACTTAAACCTGTACCAAGAGTACTCAGTTCCAGCTGCGGTACCTGCGTGGATTTTAAAACCGATGAGGATTTCGACCCAAGCACATTGCAGGATATGGAATACGAGGATTTTTATCAGGTATTAGAAGAAGGTTACAAACTTCTGTACCACAAAGACTAAATATAGAATTACATCAAAAATCCCTGTCGAGTGACAGGGATTTTTTCTCCGTAAAAAAATATATAAAAAGTCCCTCGTTCATACGAGGGACTTTTTTATGCATTAAATAATCTAACGAAGGATGTATGATTATTGAATGTATCCTTTTTCTGCTAAGATTGCTCTTGCAGCTTCTGCATTTGCATCGCTTACCAGGATTACAGGACCTGTGCATCCCATACCGGTTTCAGCATACATGCCCTTTTCCCAAAGGGATGCAGCAGCATCTTCCAGGTCAATTACTTCGATACCGTGAATTTCGTAAGTTACAACTTCCTTAGGAGGAGCGGAAACCTTTTTAGGAGCTTCAGCAGCGCCCTTCTTGCTGTCTCTGATTTCAGCTAAGATTTCTTCATATCCTGCAGCCTTTGCAGCTTCGAATTCCTTTTTAGCTACTTCTAATACCTTATTTTCGATTAATTCAGTAGCGTATTCGATGGCACCTGCGATAACAGGAGCACCGGAAGCTCTTGAGATAATCATGATAACCTTGTCGAAGCCTTCACCGATACCGGGACCGTAACCATATCCTAAAGATTCATAGTTACCGCCTGTTGTATATGCGGAGAAAATCTTCATCATAAGGTTACCTGTCAGCGGATCCATAACCATAACGTCGGAAGTTGCGGCAAGAAGGTCATTGCCTCTCATTACAACGCCGCCGTCAGCTCTTGAAGATTCAGCAAACTTGATATCATATCCATTTGCCTGTAACTTCTTTAATGCAATTTCTGTCTGTCTTGCACCGTCTATATTTGCAATACCTACAGTTGGGCAAGCAACGCCGGAAGCCTTCGCAGCGATGATTCCGTAAACTGCGTTCTTTACCATACCTTCAACTCTATCTGTTGAAGAAGTACCTGTAGTTGTTGCTAAGTACATTTCTTTACCCATTCCTGGAGTAACAACTCTTCCTACAGTTGAAACACCGATAGGGAACGGATAATGCATTGTCACTGCACCTTGGATTTCTCCGGATTCAAGCATTGCTTCCATCTGCTTGTGTGCATCTTCGCCTTCTATAACAACTGCCTTAAAACCCTTCTTTTCAGCAATTTCAACACCCTTATAAATGTTGTCCATGCCGTGTTCTGTTCCTGCAACTGCTACACCGATAACAGGCTTCTTGCCGAAGGAACCTGTTTCCAGAGCATCTGCAATATCAAGAAAAGTATTGGCAATCATTTTTTTGATTTGCTTTTCTGACATAATATTATTTCCTTCCCACTATCTGTATTATTCCATAAGAGATTTTGCGAAGTCACGCATTGCTTCTCCGATTAAGCTCTTAATCTTATCTTCGGAAACAGCCGCAGCTTCTTCCTGCTTACCAGGGTTTGCTTCGATTAAGAAGGAAACACCGTCAAACAGGTTAGTCATTCTACCTAAGAATAAGCTTCCCTTACCGATAATCATAGCTCTCTTAACATCACCAGCTAAGATGTCATCTCTGCAAGGTCCCATGTAAGGAACACCTGAAGGAATATGACCCTGAGTTGGAGCCCAGCCTACCAAACCTCTTTCAGCTACGAAAGTAGGGATTTCAGTTCTCTGCAGGTCGCCTCTCTTAACGCCCAGTGCAGCGATCATCTTGTAGTTAGCTTCAGGAACGTCTCCTGCACCAGCAGGTTTAGTGATATCAGGGTTCTGAAGTTCAGGAGCAAACTTATCAATATCAGTCAGTTTCAGTCCTGCCGCATCTAAAGAATCAGTTACCAGTGCACCGATTACAGCCTGAGGGGAAGAACCTGTTCCTACTGTATGCTTGCCGACAATATCATTTCTGATGATTGGGTTAACACCGTCATTTTCAGAAAGCAGAACAGCAAATCCACCTAAGCAGTCTTCTAAGATTGGAAGACCCTTCTTAACGTGGTCCTTACCGTTCATACCCAGCTTAGCTGTGCATCCGCCTGCAGTTACGATAACGTTCTTGAAAGTTCCTGCTTTAACTAATGAAGCAGCATCAAGGATTGCGTGAGCAGGTCCTGCACAGAAACCTCTTACGTCAGAACCTGTTGCATTCGGCAGACCAACTACTTCAGCAGCAGCCTTTGCAAAGTTGCCGCCGCCTCTCTGGTTCATGTCTCCGCAAGCTTCTTCACAGCAGTCAACTACGTAATCAACTTCTGCAGGATCAATTCCTGTTACTTTCAACAGGTGAAGCATTGCCAGAACGCTGGAAGCCTTGGAAACTAAATTTTCCAGCATTACGTGAGCACTTAAGTTAACGTCTACGTCGTGAGCTCTCTTAACAGCACCTACTAACTTGAAGTTATCATACAGAGGTTCTGCATGTTCTTCTTCAACTAATGCCTTAATTGCATCAGGAGTGTCAGTATTCTTGTCTAAAATAGCAATCTGTTCTTCTTTTAACATGCCGTGAGCAGTTAATTTTGCTTTAACAGACTGTGCAAATTCAGCTTCTAACTTAACCAGATCGAATACGTCACAAATCTGCATCAGACCCAGGAATTCATCCTGAGGCATGATTTCGCCGTACTTACCGTATCTCTTTGGTTCTGCTGCTTTCTTATCGTAATAAGGGAATTCTACGGCAGCCAGTTCCTTGTTAGTCATGTTTCCGATATAAACCTGGTTAGGAATATATGCTAAAACATCATCAAAACTTCTTAAGTGGTTTGGTAATTCTTTCAGGTATTCAGACTCAGGGTTAACAATCATTTCTGTAGTCTGAGTTGTACCGTTATGTAAAACCATATCAGGTGCTGCAGCTAAAATATAGCTTGCACCTTTAATTACTGCATAATTGCTCATGTGTATGTGACTCCTTTTTACTTACACTATAAATTATACCATTGCGTAATATTTCTTTACCATTTCTTCAACAGCTTCTTTAGTTGCATCTTCCTTAACCAGTTCTTCAACCTTTTCGCCGTCCTTGTAGATAGCGATTACAGGCAGACCCATAACCTTCTGACCGATAGCAACTCTTCTAGCTTTTGTAGTGTTTAAAGCAGTGAACTTAATCTTGTCACCGTAAACATCTCCCATATCGTGAACGTGTGGCATTAAAGCCTGGCAAGGAACGCATCCATCACCATAGAAATCTACTAATACATAACCTTCAGCCTGTAATACTTCTGCTTCAAATGTGCTCTTATCTACTTCTAACATTTCTAATGTCCTCCTAAAAATTTAAAAATTATTCGTGTTCTTCAATATATTTGCCAGCCATTACTGCAGCGATAGCGCCGTCAGCAGCAGCTGTAACAACCTGTCTTAAGCTCTTCTTACGGATATCTCCGGCAGCATATACGCCTGGGATATTAGTTTCCATGTCATCATTAGTCAGGATGTAACCTGCTTCGTTCATTTCAACCTTTCCTTCGAAGAGAGCTGAATTTGGCTTGAAACCGATGAATACGAAGATACCGAAAGTACCGTCTTCTTCGTCAGCCACAACTTCTGTTAATTCACCTGTCTTAGTGTTCTTAACAACCATGGATTCAACGATTCCGTCACCCTTGATTTCGTTAACAACAGAGTTCCACATAAAGTCGATTTTTTCGTTAGCAAATGCCTTTTCCTGGATGGATTTAGCAGCTCTTAATTCGTCTCTTCTGTGGATAATAGTTACTTTACGAGCAAACTTTGTTAAGTAGAGAGCTTCTTCTACTGCAGAGTCTCCGCCGCCTACTACATATACTTCGAAGTCTTCGAAAAATGCAGCGTCACAAGTTGCACAGTAAGATACGCCCTTACCTGTCATTTCTTTTTCGCCAGGGCATCCGATAGGAACGGACTTAGCACCTGCAGCAATGATTACAGCCTTAGCTCTGTATTCGTCGTGAAGTCCCTTGAGTACCTTAACGTCGCCTTCCAGTTCTAAGTCTACAATTGTATCGAATACGTGGTTAACACCGAACTTTTCAGTCTGTTCAACCATTCTTCCGATTAAGGACGGACCGGTTTCTTCTTCGATTCCGCCTGGGTAGTTTTCGATTTCGTTAGTGATAACGATCTGACCACCGTTCTTTTCCTTTTCGATAATCAGGGTGTCCATTCTTGCTCTTCCGGCATATAAACCAGCTGCCAGTCCTGCAGGACCTGCACCGATGATTACGATATCATATATTTTCATAGGGCATTTCTCCTTTTCATTCAAATTATTAAGTTTAATAGTTTTAGAAAGTATTTTGTCAGTTCCAAGCCATGCTTGAATGTGGGGGAAGGCAGGATAGCCTCCCCCGTCTCACATGGTTATAGTTGTTCTCTAATAGCGTTCATTTCGTTGCAAATATCATCAACATCGAGAACCATTTCCATCATGCTGATCTGTTCATCATAAACAGCTTCGTCAATTTCTTCCTTAACTTCAGGTTCA
>JAFSHN010000063.1 GCA_017440275.1 Bacillota bacterium
AAAATTGCGAAGATGGCGACAACCCACGCAGAGGATGTACATATTATCTTCCATGGTGGAGAACCAACTCTTGCCGGCGTTGACTATTACCGCATAGTAATGGGCCAGATTCTGACCAAGTATCCATATGCAAACTACAGAGTGAGCTTGCAGTCAAACAGCATCAATCTGGATGAACGTTGGCATGCGCTGTTTAATCTTTGCGGCATTCATCTGGGCACATCATACAATGCAACAGACAGTGATCTTCGCTATGGAAGCCGCGCTCAGGCAATTTCAGGGACAATCCTGGATAAAATCATGCACGCAAAATCTGCCGGCGTAGATATGGGAAATCTTGAAGTTCTTACAACAAGAAACCTTCCAAAGATTAAGGAACTTTACGAGTTCTATAAAAATATCGGATACACAAATACTTTCCTTCCAATCTTTGATGAAGGAAGTGCGAAAGATCTGAAGCAGGACCTGATGCAGGATGAAGAAAGATATAAAGAAATTATCACTGACTATTTCATCTACTGGTTAAAGGATCCTTTGGCAGCAGAAGACCGAATTGCTGCAGATACTCTGCATAAACTCTACACAGGACGCGGAAATATCTGCGACACAAGAGGCGGCTGTACAAAAGAAAATCTTGGCATGATGTCAAACGGAAGCCTGTTCCCTTGTGACAGACCTTTGAGAGAAAGATATTGCCTTGGAAATATTGAAGAGTTTGAATACATTGAAGAGATTTTCAATTCTCCAAAGTACCGTATCTTCCTTAAGGAAATTGAAGAAAAGCAGGAACATTGCAAGGAATGCGAATTCTTCTATTACTGTTATGGCGGATGTCCAATGAGAGACATCGAAGAAACCGGCTATGCAAGTAAAGTAAATGAGAAATACTGCAAAGAGCTTCAGACGAACCTTCTTTGCATGTACCGGGCACTTTCACAGGTTACTTACGAAGAACTGAATCCTCTTGCAAAATGGCTTGTAACTGTTAATAACCGTATGCTGCCAGGAGAAATGAATGCTGTAGTTGATGAACTGGGCCTTGTAAAAGAATTCGGAGAGCTTCACTACGGACTTGATTCTGAGCTTAACGGAAACGAGTGGAACTTCTTTAAGGCAATCAATGATGTAAATCCATACTCAGGTCTGTTCCCATTTGTATATACATACTCAGAGTACGATGGGGCGACACTTGAAGATAATCGTCTTGCGAATATCCGGGAGGCATTAAGACAAAGGAAAGAAGAACACTTATCCGCCATGGACGGTGATTCAAATTGAAGTATGCAGTAATTAAAGATGCGATTCTTCCTCGCCTCGGAATGGGTGTTGCCGGCGTTCCAAAAGATGAATTTGGACATGCTGATGTACCTGCAGCAACCGCGGTACTTGACGAATGCATGAAGCATGGAATCAACTATTTTGATGTAGGGTATAACTACCTGAATGGTACCTGCGAAGACTTCTTCCGCGAAGCGATTGTAAAACGGTACCCAAGGGAATCATTTTACCTTGCAGACAAAATGCCAATCTGGGACGCAACTACTTATTCAAGGGTTTCCGAAATTTACGAGGAAGAAAAGCGGCGCTGCGGCGTGGACTACTTTGACTTTTACTATATACAGCAGATAGAAGAAAAAAACTATCATCTTGCAGAAAACAGCCGTGCCTTTGATTTCATGCTCAAAAAGAAAAAGGAAGGGGAAATCAAAAGCGCCGGCGCATCGTTTCACTGTGGACCGGAACTTTTCACAAAGGTCCTTGACCTTTATGGAGACCAGCTCGATTTTGTACAGATCCAGCTCAACTTCATGGACTGGTACGGAAAAGAAATCAAGGAGCTCTATGAAATCGCACAGGGAAGAAAACTTCCGATTATGGTCATGAGTCCTCTTCGCGGGGGCTTTCTGACAAGGACCTACAGCCAGAAGGCAAGAGAACTTCTGACTGAAGCGGGAAAAGAAAACGGACGCTCTTTTACGGACCTTGCCTTTGGCTTTGTATCTTCTTTTGATAATGTTGCCATTATTCTGTCCGGTATGGAATCACCACAGGAAGTAAGAGAAAACGTAGAATTCTTTGAGGGCGAGCCGCTTAATGAAAAAGAGCTTACAAGCATGCATGAGATTGGAAAGCAGATGCTGAAGGAAACCTTTATAAACTGCAGCTTTTGCAATTACTGCAGTTACTGCCCAAGCAGAATTAAAATTCCTAAGGTAATTGATTTGCATAACAAACATGTGATTAGTGCGAAAAACACTGTATTTGAAATATATCCTATGATTGCAGAGCAGGGCCTCATTCCTATGCCTTGCATGCACTGCGGTCTTTGCGAAAAACTCTGTCCGCAAGGGCTTCCGGTTATGAGCATTATCGGAAAATGCAGTACCGGCGTTCATGGGATTTAACGTTGGAGGAATAAAGTATGGAACATAAAGTACTGGAAAAACCAGAGATTCTGAATTTGAATGGCAGCGTGCAGAACGGTATCATAACGCTTCAGCTTCATAGAGAGGTGAGAGCGTTACCATATCCTGAACTTGCCGTTACAAACATAGTTAAATTAAAACTGACGCAGGCATTAACTGGTCGCCAGGCTGAAGATGAATGGGAAGTTCTCTGTGAGAATACGCTGAACTATCAGAAATTAAGCCTGAAGGAAAAAGAAAATGGAATGTACCTTCTCAGCGTTGTATCCTATCAGGAAAAAGACGGTGAAAAGGTGTATTCGGATGAACAGCTGGCAAGTTTTGTTCTTATGAACACCGGGGAACCGGTAATATCACCAGTAAATACAATCGATTTTGAGCAGCATGTTCATAACTTCGTTGAAATGTCTGCCGGTATGAGAGAGTATTTTGCCGAAGTTATTTATGGAAGAAAGGATAATGCACCGGTAAACGGTCTGTTCCTTGAATATGAGATTAAGAAAGGCTCGGCTCCTGTATACCATGATACAGAAGTTATGGTAGAAAGAAACGGACAGCTGCTTCCGGGAATATATAAGTTTGTATTCCAGGATATTGATGAAATCATCACGTCCGATGCCGTGGATCTCTTAAGAGACACTGAAAGCACCGTGGGCCGCCTGCAGAAGGCAGGGGAGAAAAACGGAATTCTGTTTATCCCAATTGAAATCAGAGATTTTGACCGGATCAGAATTAAAATGACTCTCTCCGAATATGCAGAAGTTGACATGCAGACAAAGCTCGATGAAGTAAACTACACGCTGGGGCTTGAAGATTTCAAGAGCTTCTATTATGTTGCTCTTGCTTCAGAAAAACCACAGATCATCATCGGGGACTTAAAAGGCGTACGTCCAACCGGCGGCGACATTGATATTTTATATAACAATGCAAATCTTTTCTACCATACATTCCTTATCAAGGTCTTAAAAGACGAGGAGCTGGAAAAAGAAGAAGAGATGCCGTATGATATCATTTCACAAAGAGCTCTTCCATGCAGCTTTGACGAGCCAGGAACCTATCGCATTGTCTGCGCTGTTACTGGTGTAAGTCCAGAAGATTTTGATCCGACAAAGCCGGAAAAGAATCTCCTTGCAAAAGCGTCAAAGGATATCGTTGTATATCCACCTTGCGACATTGAAATTAAACATGAAAAGGTAGTAAAAAGAGGAGACGACATCAAGATTAAACTGTCTGCAGATCTGCCGGCGGTACCAAAAAGATGTTACCTTTCCATCAGAAAATATGAACCAAAACTCAGCGTGGAAATGATCCCAGCAAAGAAGGGTAAAATACTCAGCACTGCAGTATTTCCAACAGAAGACCTTCCAAATGGTCTGCACATTCTGCTTGCTGAATATCTTCTTGCTGACGGAACAACAGAGGTGAAATCTTCTACATTCCTTGTCAGAGAAGATGATAATTTTGATATAACATATTTCTCATAAAACCAAGAGGCTGTTATTGCAGCCTCTTTTTTCGTAGGGAAATACACCTTAATAATATGAAAGGAGAATGTGTTTTGAATAAAGAGTTCGCTATGAAAGCAGCATTTTACCGCATCGCTACTATCGCCATATTTATCATTGCAATGTTTACCATGCTTCTTTCTCAAGAAGCATTTGCTGCAGATACAAAAGCAATGTACCTTGTAAAACAGGAGTGTAGTTATTTCAAACTTGGCGAAGCACCGGAGTATGACATGGTTCTTGTCGATCCACGGTATAATTCAGTAACTGGAGTATACGGCCCAGGGGAAAAAGTTCAGGTTGGGAACCTCGTCAGCTCAGATGTTGATTACTATGAAGTGGATTTGTTTGGAGAAACATGGTATATCTCCGCAGATTCTTTAAGTGAAAAGAAACCAAAGTATTCTTATCAGACAAATTACATATTCAGCAAGCTGACATTATCTGCACCAATTAAGATATATGCAAAACCTTCCGTCTCAAAGGAATTCACTTCGTACGATGATGCATTTATCTACACAATAGGCGAAACAAACTATTGGTATAAAGTGTTTGTTGATGGGAATGTTGGATTTATCAGAAAGAAATCCCCGGAAATCATTTCAGTGGATGTAGATCCACCATTTCCTCTGGTAGAAATGAATAATCTACCAAACAAAACTATAGAAAATATGACCCTGAGGGTGCGATATACTTTCTGCATGCTTCCATCCGAGGTCCAGGAAACATTGACTAAGAATAATCTCAAGGTAACAGTGTCAAACCGGATAAATGGAGAGAGAAGGTATGCAGGGCTTACCACAGGTTCCTCAAAGATTCAACTTATTGAAGATTACAGGGACTTTTCTCCAGTCATTATTGACGATGCCATTTTTCATGAATTCGGCCATGCGTATGTAAATGGCTCAGGCAACCATTACACACCGATACCGGAAAACTGCTATGCTGAAAGAGACTCTCTCTTTGATGATTTCCTGGATGGCCGCCAGGCACATTATAAAAGCAACAAGAATGAATATGCTGCCGAATCACTGGAATTGTATATTAAAGAGCCCGAAACCGTCAAGGCTAAGGCACCACTTACTTACGAATATTTTTATAATTTATTTCATTAAGATCTGATGATGAGTGCTATGATAAAGTTCCGTATCAAAGGAACAAAGGTCCATTGAAAACATCCTTTTAAGCGAAAGGCTGCGTTATGCAGCCTTTCGCCATAGGCACCTTCTGCTTAGGGTGTCCATGGCGGAAGAAATTCGCAAGTTTTGAAGAATCATGAAGAATCATAATGAAGAGGGTCTCCCTCAGAAAGGAAAGTATATGAAAATATTAACTAAAATTTGCCGGGGGGGTATGCCTTCTACTGATTCTGCTGCTTAGCATAGTGTCTTCTGGCATAGCGCTGGCAAACGAAAGCTCAGTTCAAGCATACATGTCCCTGGCTGCGACATCGCTTGATATTACCATAAGCGAAAGCATTTCTATGAATAGTGATGGAACTACAGAAAATCTCATGGTATCAGATCTGGTTGTAAAAAGCAATATGGATCTTGGTGTGGTAAATGTGACCGACATCAGTGTGAATGCAGAAAACGGCTGGACCCTTGTAAAGAAGGGGACCGACTTCATATCAATGAATGCTGACTCGCAGCAGATTTATCTTGGCTACAGCACGCATGACTTCTCAAAGGGGTCCCTTAAAATAAATGATTTTGAAGTAGCCCCTGGTGAGAGTAAAGCACTTTCCTTATCAGCAAAGACAGGTCCAATAAAAACGGACATTTCAAACCAAAAGGTTGCAACCGTAATCTTAACTGCAGAGCTTGATCACATAACATGGGTTGACCTCGGTGAGAACCTCGGAGAGGTTGCTGTTGAAAACGGAGACGATTTGACCTTTGAAGTAAATGAAGAAACTGGGACAATTTTAGGTTCAACTAAAGAACCACTCGAAACTATTCCGCCTGTTCTTCCGGACGAAGCAATTCCAACCCTTATTGAATTTAACGGCGGATATTTTGACTTAAAATCAAATTATGTATCAAGTAGATATGAAACCGTTACATATACAAAAACAGAAACAGCACCAAAAGAACCTGTAACATATGATTGGGGACTTATTTGCTCATGGCATTTTGATGAAAACTACAATATATACCCGGGTAATTCATCACTGCAGGATGTGGATTTTGATTCAACCTATATAGTATATGTTAAATATGATGCTGTGTCTGCAGATGGCGTTCCTACATCTGGGCTTGAGTACTATTCAATAAAGAATGAAAATGATGATACACTTGAAAACGCAGTCTATCTTGCTGCGTATCTGATTAAAACAGGAAAAAGTTCAGATTTTGATATCGCAATGTGGGACGGAACAGAATACGTTGATTTGAACAAGCAGGATGAAATTGCTGCAGTTGATACATTTACGTATTCTTATGAAGTAACAGCGGAAAAGACTGTACAGGTATCAAATCCATCCTCATCAACAGAGCATGTATATATTCCAACTGAAACTATGCAGGCAGAAGAAAACATGACATGGGAAGAATGGCTCAGCTCCAGTTATAACCTGACGGGACTGACTGGTAGTGAGGCAGGTTTTGTACTTAAGGATTCAGACTATAACGACGTTGCTCTTACATCTGAAATAGCTGCAGATGGTTCTTATGCAATGTATATTGCAAACCTGGATCCGGGTCTTTATGATGCTGAAGGCACCATGCTTGCGTCCTGGGATACATTAGTAAATGACTATGGCATGGACGTCGAAAAAAATTATTCTGACCAGTCAATACACTCTAACTGTTACCAAAATGTAACATCAAGCCCATATAATGTTCTTAAAAACTTCTCAGGAGCAACAAAACTGGTTATGGGAAAAGGCATAGGAAAAATTGGGTCCATCGCTTTTGCTTACCAAAATGAACTGGAAGTAATAGAACTTCCGGAAGGCGTCACAACCATTGGCTATAAGGCATTTTCTCAGTCTGGATTGAAGTCTGTAAGTATTCCGGAAGGTATCACAACAATTGGCGAGGATGCCTTTGCATACTGCGACATCACAACGATAAAAATTTCTGACAGCGTAACGACTATTGGCGTGAACGCCTTTTATAGCAATAACCTTACAACAATAAAAATTCCAAGCAGTGTTACAAGTATTGGAGCGGCTGCTTTCGGTTCAAACATAAATCTTACATCAATAACCGTAAGCGATACAAATCCAGCGTATTCCAGTGAAAATGGAATCTTATTCAACAAAGATAAGACAACGTTAATTCTGTACCCTACCGGCCGCACCGGAAGCTACACGATACCAAATACCGTTACAAGCA